>JBGSYE010000360.1:0-8151 GCA_041751075.1 Chthoniobacteraceae bacterium | reverse complement strand
CACGCCTGGCGTTTCTGGGATTTCCGCTGGCACACGCCGGCCACTCCGGGCAGGTGCGTACTGCTCGCCCGCGCCACCGATTCACGCGGCCGCGTGCAGCCGATGCAGCGCGACCCGCATCGCGGCTCGTACGTCATCAGCCACGCGGTGCCGATCGAGATCGAAGTCTCCGATCGGAGGGCGCCCGGCGCCGTGGAAAGCTTCGCGATTTGAAACCGCGGAGCGGCGAGCCGCCTTACGCCGCGTGAAGAGCAGGAGTCGCGGTGATCTGGAGCGCGTGGTGGCGTCCGTTCCGTCCTGTCCCAGAGCTCCGGCGGAAAGTTTAGGACACGACGGAGCGCGGCCCTCCAATATTCGTCAGCGTGCCAGCACTTCCGCGAGCGTGACTTCGCGACCGGTCCGCAGGGATTCCGCGCCGGCTTCGAGCGCGGCGATCACTTCCACCTCCTCCTCGACGGGCACCGACTCGCGGCCCGTCTGCACGAGGTCGAGGAAGGCTTCGAGCAGATACGAGTAGAGGTTTTTCAGATCCGGCTGCACCGAGCGCCAGCCCTTCTCCCCATAGAGATTGATCTGATAACCGGCGCGCATCCATTGCTTCTCCGCGACCATCAGCACTACGTCGCGGTGATTCGCGAACCGCAGGCGGACGATGTTGCTGCCAGGCTGGCCGACATTCAGCGCCGAGATCGCACCGCCGCCGAGCACTGCGTAGATCATCGAGAGCGCGTGGATGCCGTAATAGACCAGTTCATTGCCGCACGCTGCGCTCGCGAGATTCACGCCGCCAATCTGCGGCAGTTCCTCACGCAGCTTCACGATGTCCGGCACGAATCGCAGCGAACTCGCGGACATGAAGCGCGTGCCGGTTTCGCGCACCCGCTTCGCCACGGCGCGGGCGTCGCGCGCGGTCATGGCCAGCGGCTTGTCGCAGAAAGTGGGCACGCCTTTGCGCAGGGGATGCTCCGCGTACTTCACCTGCTCGCCGCTGCCGTCGTCGATGATGAGCACCGCGTCCACGCCCTCGCTGCACTCCTCGGGTCGATCCGCGACGTGCTCGATGCCGCACACGTCGGCGAGCTGCCGGGCGGCGGCTTTGTCCGGGTCCCAGACTTTCACCACCCGCGCCGACTCAAGCCGGCGACCGGAGCGGACAAAGGTGCCCTTGAACTCCCGGGCCTTCGCATCGTCCCAGCCGTTGAATGTGGTGGCGAAGGCCGTGCCGTGATTCGAGCCGAGGGCGCGCGGTGCATTGCGGCCGTAGGTCGCGGCGGAGAGGAGGGCGAGGCGGAGCATGGGGTGGGCGAATCGGGCGCCGGGAAGTTCACTTCGCCGCAAGAAATCGCGCAATGAATACTTCCGCATTGCCCGCGATATGTGCGCCACTGGATGCAACTGCTTGCGCGCCGGCAGCGAGACCGGCACCGCGAAGGAATTCACGGCGAAACACGGTGACCACGCCAAAAAAGGCGCTGCAGAAAGTCAGCGGTGCTGGCGTAGTTTCGCGAGCAGTTCTTCGAGGGCGAGGCGCTGCGGTTCATCCATGTCTTTCGGCGGATGCGCCAGCAGCCA
Organism: Chthoniobacteraceae bacterium; assembly: GCA_041751075.1. GTDB lineage: Bacteria > Verrucomicrobiota > Verrucomicrobiia > Chthoniobacterales > Chthoniobacteraceae > JANNXQ01. The sequence goes on along the minus strand of JBGSYE010000360.1, from coordinate 6,579 downwards.
GCCGATGTCCTCGGCGGCGCCCGAAAGATTTCCCGCGGTCTCCCGGAGGCGCGCGCGGGTGAAGCGTTCGCGAAAGGCTTCAGGGTCGATGGTCAGCAGCAGGTTGACATAGGGCATGGCTTCCTTCGCGGGATTTTCCGTGGCCAGTGCGCGAGTGAGCAGGTTGCGGATCATGCGCAGGATGATGTCCTTCTTCGATGCGGGCTGCGTGGTCTCTCTGGGAATGGGCGCGCCGCCGGCCACGAGTTCCCTGGCTTCGTCCATGGTCAGTTGTTTCCCGCCGTCGAAGACATCCAGCAGGGTGAACTCGCCCTCCGCTTTCTCGCGATAGCCGACCATGAAGCGCGCCGGCAGAGGGATGCCCGCGACGTTCTCGATTCCGAGACGCGAGGCGAGTTCGAGGTAGATGATGGACAAGGTGATCGGGAGGCCTTCGCGATCGTCGAGCACCTCGTTGATGTAGCTGTTCGAGCGGCTGTCGTAGTCGTGGCGGCTGCCGTGAAAGCCATTTTGCTCGAAGAGCCAGGTCTTCAGGCGTTGCACGGCGGAAAGCGCGCCCTGCTTGATTTCGGCATCTTCCTTCAACTCCTCCGCCATCCCCGCGAACTCTCGGAGGTAACTGTCGATATCGAGATCGGGATTGTCGTGACGCGAAATCAGCAGGGCGCAACGCAGCAGGTCCGCGTTCTCTTCGGACTCCGAAAGCTGTTGCGCCAGTTCGCGCGCAATCGCGCCGCGATGCAGATCGCTTTCCAGATCGCGCAACGCAGCCGCGCTCTGCTCCATCGCCTTTCGCCGCTCGGCGAGAACGCGCCGGCCGAGTGCCGGATCCTCGATCAGCTTCTCCATGGCCCGGTCGCGGGTATTCTTTCCGGCGAGGAATCCATCCATGGACTTGCGCAGGCTTTTCGTCAGCACGGGGTCGAGCGGCTGATCCGCGAGATCGCTCCCGATGCGGAAGCCTTTGTAGTTCGCATTAGTGCCGCGGAATTTGCACAGGCCCGCGTGACCGCCTCGGAGTTCGCCGTCCTCCTGATCGAAGACCGGGCGGCCATTCACGAAACACTGGATGCGCTCCCCATCCACGCGCACGCGCAGAGTATTCCACTCGCCGGGCCGATAGGCATCGCTCGCGGCGTCGGCGAGGATCTGCCATGAAAAGACATTGGCGCCATCGAAGCGCGTGAGCCGCAACTTGCCGCCCGTGGGATAGAATCCGTAATGCCGGTCGCTGCCGTCTGAACAGAACGCCAGCCCGGCGGCGCCTGCTTCGTCATCGAGACGCACGGTGACTTCCGCTTCAAACTGCGCGTCCGGTTTCTCCGCCATCCATAGGCACAACGCGCGCCCGCCGAAACCATCGCCCGGTCGCTCGACACTCACGACGCCCGCCCGCTTCGACCACTGCGCGCCCATGAGCGGCTTCCACACGCTGGGATTGAGCACACCGATCGTCAGCCAGCGGCTCATCGGGACCGGATTCGGTTTCTCGATGAGCTTCTTCAATTCGTTCACCGGCATGGCAAAGCCGAGATTGTTCGTGCGGGCGGATTTCATGGTGAGCAGCCCTAGCACCCTGCCCTGCCGGTCGAGCAGTGGGCCGCCGCTGTTCCCGTGCTCGATGGGGACCGCCACCTGAATCATCGGCACGCCATCGATCTCGCGGCGCGGTTCGGAAATGACGCCCTCGACCACGCTGTAGGTGAACCCCGCGGGATGGCCCATCGCCACGATCCGGTCGCCTTGGCGCAGCTCGTCGGAGTCACCGAGCGGCAGGGGGTTCAGGTCCTTTCTCGGGATCCTCAAGATCACGAGATCCAAGTGGACATCGGTCGCGACGATCTCCGTCACTTCCTCCACCTGCCCATCGCTGGTCTCCACCTTGATCCGACGAGCCTCCCCGATGACGTGCCGATTCGTGGCGATCAACCCTTCCGCAGCCAGAACGAATCCGCTGCCCATTCCATCCACACCCTGCCGGCCCACTTGCATCACTTTCACGAGCGACGGCTTCACCATCGCCGCTATGTCCGCGACGCTCTTCTCCGGCGGCAGTTTCTCTGTCGCCAGGCTGGCATGCTCCATCGCGAAAACGAGACCGGCGACGGAGGCGAAGAGTCGGACGCTGCACATGCATGCGACTGTGGCTCACATTTCGGACGAGGAAACGTCTTTGTCGCTGGAAGGATCGCGCGTCAGGGCCGCGTGCTGAAAGCGCACGCCGCAGTTGATGCTGCCGCGACCCGGATCATTTCCGCAGACCCTCGGGCGTGAAATCCCGGTCGGTGAATTGCACGTCCTGATCTATGCGCGCGCCCTCGAATTCGGTCACGGAGCCTTGCTTCGGACCTTGCACGGTCAGGCTGGCGGGAATGGGGCGGCGGTTGTCGTCGCGGACGACTCGGGTGGTGTCGATGCGGCGGATGAGCTGGCCCGACGGCGAAAACTTTTCCACGCGCATCGGCACGAAGCGGCGGGCGTCGATCCAACTGCGCACCTTCCCGTAGATCGAGGCGGACGCGCGCGCGGGTTTCGATTCGAGAATCTGGCAGTCCTCGCCGTTCACCCTTTCGCGGCCCGCGAGCGACTGATCGCCCCACGCGAAGAAATTCTCGACGGCATCCTGATACGAGAGGTCGCTGCCGAGGATGCCGTCATCCATTTGCGATGAGGGACTGGGGCGGACGGCGCCTTCGGGCGTGACGATCGAACCGGTCGGGGCGCTGCTGCCGCTCTGGTGCAGGATCACCGCTTCGCCTTTGCGCTCCTTCGGCCAGAGGATTTCATAGACGAGATCGGTGCTGGTCCGCGTGCGGCGTTCCTTGATCTGGAGCTGGAAGGTGCGCTTCCCGCCATCGGGCGACTGGACCTGAAGCTTTGTGCGGATCAAGGCGCTGCCTTGCCGGACGGCGTTGATGCGGCCGGCGAGTTCGGCGGCCGAGACGGTCGGCGGGTTGTCCGCGGCGCTGGCGGAGGCGACTAGGAGCGACAAGATGGCGGCGGAAGTGAGGCGGAAGTTCATGAGCGATGTTTGGGATGAAATCAGCCGCCTTGCAGCGCGTGGCTCGGGGAAAGGCGCGAGCTGCGCCACGCGGGATACAGGCCGCTGAGGATGCCGACGGCGACGGCGATCAGCGCGGAGATGGCGAGCAGCGGGAGGCCGAGGTCGGGCTCGAGGAGTCCGCGAATCGCAGGCGTTTGGCCAAGGATCGTGACGCCCGCTGCGCCGAGGGCGACTCCCACGATGCCGCCGAACAGGCCGAGCAGCGCGGACTCGAAGAGGATCATCTTCATGATGCGCGCGCGCTTCCAGCCGAGGGCGAGCAGCACGGAAATCTCATGGGTGCGCTCGAAGACGGTCATCAGCATCGTATTCATCACGCCGAGGACGCCGACGATCACGGCGAGCAGCGAGGTGCCCCAGCTCATCGCGCGGATCATGCGGAAGCCGTCGCTGTGCGCGAGGTGATCGGCCACGGTCACCGCGCGGACTTCAGGGGCGCGCTGATTGATCTGCTCCGACAGCTCGCGCATTTGCGCCTCGCTCGTGCCCGGCGCCACGCGCACGTCGATCACATTGATCTGCCCCTCGGCTCCGAGCAGCTCCTGGAGCAGGGGCAGCGAGAGGATCACGGAGCCGTCCTCGACGAGCGCGCCGCCCTTCACGATGCCCACGACCTGCAGTTCCTCGGCCTCGATTTGAATGGGATCGCCGACCTGCTTCTTCAGCACCTCCGCGGCGGTCCGACCGAGAACGACCGCCTTTTCCGCTGCGTCGCGCGGCATTCGCCCGGTCACGATCTCGAGATTGCCCCACGAAAAGCCGCCCCACTCGCGCGCGGACAGGATCATCATCCCGGAGTCTTCGACGCTCGTGAGTTCCACGAGGATGCTGCACATCGCGGCGATTCGCGGCAGGCCCTCCAGACGCTCGCGCACGGACGCCTTGAAAGGCTTCGGCGTCATCCCGCCGCTCCTGCTGCTGATGACGAGATCGGTGCCGCGCGCCTTCAGCCCGACCTGCCAGCTTTTCTCGAAACCGCGCGACATCCCGACCAGCGCGACCACGGCGGCGATGCCGATCGAGATGCCCGCGAGCGTGAGCCCGGTGCGGACGGGCCGGCGCAGCAGGCCGCGGAAGACGACGGTAAAAAACGTCATGGCACTTGCTCCACCGGTGCTGTCTCCGGCACGACCCGACCGTCCTTCATATGCAGCGTGCGCGTGGCGCGGCGGGCGATGGATGGGTCGTGGGTCACGAGGATCATGGTGCGGCCCTGCTCTTGTTGCAGCCGCACGATGAGATCTAGAACCGCGTGCGCGTTTTCGCTGTCGAGATTGCCGGTCGGTTCGTCGGCGAGGAGCACCGGCGGATCGTTCGCGAGGCTGCGGGCGATGGCCACGCGCTGCCTTTCGCCGCCGGAAAGTTTGGAGGGGAAATGATCGAGCCGGTGGCCGAGGCCGACGAGTTTGAGCAGTTCGGCGGCGCGCGCGCGGCGATCGGAAGTGGAGCGATCGGTCTCGAACATCGGGATCTGCACATTCTCCACGGCGGTGAAGGTCGGCAGAAGATGGAACGCTTGGAAAATGAAGCCGATTTCGCGCGAGCGGTAAGTGGATGGGTCGGGGAGATCCGGTAGCGAACGTCCGCGATAGTGGAGCGTGCCAGAGGTCGGACGATCGAGCGCGCCGAGCATTTGCAGGAGCGTGGATTTTCCGCAGCCGCTCGGGCCGGTGATGGCAATGAACTCGCCTTCCCCGATCGAGAAGTCCGCGCCGCGCAACGCGTGGACCTGGCCGCCGTCAAACTGCCGCGTGAGCGCCCGCGCCTCGAAGATCGGCATGGCATCCGACGGGGGCGTCACATTTTCACTGCGGGGCTCCTTCATTTCGCCAGCGTGCGGCCACATCCATTGCTCCGTGGCAGGCGTGGAAGAAGGCTCGTCATGCACGGGATTCGCGCCCGGTGGGTTCCGCGGCTTGCAAAATCTTCCCGTCGCAACCGCGCCACTGAGAGCCGACGCGCGGATCGGCGAGGCATCGGAACAAATCCGCGAGCGCGTGCCGGTAGCTCGGAAAAGGAACGGGTTCGTCCAGCGTCGTCGGCTGTAGTTTCGCCACATGTTGCGGGAGCTCGGAATGCGGAAGACCGGCGCGCAGGTGATGGATGCCGTGAAGCGGCTCGTGAAGCAGCGTGAACGCGACGAACCGGCCGGTCCAGGTGTCGGCGACGATGCTGCGCGTGCAGCCGCGGATCGATGCGCCGGTCATGCCGACGTGCTCGATGTATTTGCGCCAGCTCTGGAGATTCCCGGCGATAAAGGCCGGCGCGAAATACATCCAGAGGAAGTATTTCCAAACGCCGAAAACCGCGACCGCCGAGAGCACGCCCGTCCACACCACAGCCGTGAGGATCAACTCCGCCCACACCCGCCGGCGCACCCGCTTGCTCCGCATCGGCGAGGGCTGCATGAGGAAGGCGCGGAGGAAAACGAAGGGCGTGAAGAAAAGGCCGAAGTTCAACTCGATGAAGGCGGCGAGCCGGCGCGCCCAGCGCGGGGTGCCGGGCTCCACGAAGGGCCAGAATTCGCAATCGCGCTCGGTCGTGAGATGCGCGTGGTGCGTCTGATGGATCGCGCGATAGAGGCTGAAGCTCATGAAGCTGAGCGTGCCGATGAGGATGCCGTCGAATTCATTGAACGCGCGATTTTTTCGCAGCATCCCGTGCGCGGCCTCGTGCAGGCCGATGAGCGCGCCGTGCATGAGATGGCTGGCGAGCAGGACGAGCGGCACCGCCAGCCAATACCAGCCGTGAGACACCGCCGCGCCGATCGCGCCCTGCGTGGCGACGAGCCCGATGACGAGAACCTGAAAGGCCGAGCGCAGCATCCACGGCGCGTCATGCGTCCCATCAGTCTCATGCGTCCCATCGGTGGCGAGCGTCGTATTCATGAAATCAAATCGGCGATGCGGTCGGCGGGCGCGCGGCCGGTCGCAGCGAGGGTGCGCTGAAATATGCGGTCGAGTTCGGTGATGTCATCCGGGGAAAACAAATCGTCGCGAGCCAGCCAGACGACCTCCAGCCAATCGCGCTCCTCGGTGATTTCGCACGCGAGCTGAAAGCGTGGCGTGCCAGTCGAGCGCATGCTCATCTTCGCGCCGAGCGTCGGGAAGGAGACCTCGGGAATCGGATGATTTTGCAGCGCGAAGCGAATCTCGAAGACGGGATTGACGCCGGGCGACGCGGGCTCGCCGAGCGCGCGGACGAGTTCGGCAAAGGGCATCGCGTTTGCGAAGGAATCCACAGTCATCTCGTGAGTCGCGCGCAAGTGATCCGCGAAAACGCTCGCGTGATCGACCTTGCCGCGCAGCGGCACGATACCCGAGCAATAACCCATCGTCTCGCGCACCGCCTGTTTCGTGCGGTTCGCCACGGGCGTTCCGACCGTGATGTCGTCGGCACCATTCCATCCGTTCACGGCCACCTGGAACGCGGCGAGCAGCGTGCTGAAAAGCGTCGCGCCACTGCGCCGCGCCAGCTCGCGCGCTTCAGTCGCCGACTCCGCCGGAATGTGCGTG
>JBGSYE010000359.1:0-2169 GCA_041751075.1 Chthoniobacteraceae bacterium | reverse complement strand
GTGACCATGACGCCGCGGCGCAGGTTTTCCAGGACGATCAACCAGTCAAATTTGGGTTGCATAGGCGTTGTTTGTCAGCCGTCACCTTCGCTGGCTCGGGCATTCCTGCCTACTCTGCCCGCATTGCTCTCGAATGACAATGCGACCAGCGCAGCACATTAAATACTCTCCCATTCTTGCGGCACCTATGGATTTCGAGCCTCACGAGCGAAATCGAACGCTTTAAACATGCGCGGGAATTAATTACAAGAACCGTGCGCTTTTGCGCGATGTGATCTCATGAGCGAGCCAGCCGCTAACGACAGGGAGGAAGGGATTGAAGTTCCGCGCGGCGCTCTCTCCACGGGCGGCAGGCCGCGCGTCCGCTTCGATCGTAACGAGCTGGCGGGCAGCTTTGGGGATATCGGCACTGATCTGCCTCTCATCATTGGCATCCTTCTCGCCACCGGCGCGGATAGCGCCAGCGTTTTCATCATGTTCGGGCTGATGCAAATCCTCACCGGCCTGGTCTACGGCCTGCCCATGCCGATGCAGCCGCTCAAGGCGATGGCGGTGCTCGTCATCACGCAACAGTTGAGCGCCGGTGTCTTGTATGGCGCGGGGCTGGCCATCGGCGTCATCATGCTCGTATTAAGTTTTAGCGGCGCGCTCACTTGGATCGCAGCGCGCATCCCGCGTTGTGTTGTGCGCGGAATTCAATTCGGCCTCGGCCTCTCCCTCTGTTCGCTCGCGTTCAAAAGTTACCTGCCCGCGGATGGCCGCATCGGATACTTCCTCGCCGCAGTGGGTTTCGTCATTGTGCTGTTGCTGCGCCAAAGCCGGCGCTTTCCCGCCGCGCTCTTCGTCATCGCGCTCGGAGTTATCTACGCGCTCCTGTTCAAAGTGGATGCGGCCCACGTGGCCTCGGGCATCGGTCTGTCTTTTCCCAAAGTCAATCTGCCCGAGTGGAATCAAATCCTCACCGGCCTGGTCGTGCTGGCGCTCCCGCAATTACCTCTTTCACTTTCCAACTCCGTCATTGCCACGCATCAAACGGTTCGCGATCTCTTTCCCGAGCGCGCAGTGAGCGTCCGCCGCATCGGCGTCACTTACGGGCTGGTCAACGTGGTGAACTCGTTCTTCGGTGGCATTCCCACCTGTCACGGTTGCGGTGGACTGGCGGGGCATTACGCCTTTGGCGCGCGCACCGGCGGCTCGGTGGTCATTTACGGGACGATCTACCTCGTGATCGGATTGTTTTTCAGCGGCGTGTCGGCGGAATTAGTGAAAGTTTTTCCGCAACCGATACTCGCCGTGATTCTCGTCTTCGTGGGGCTCACGCTGCTGCTCTTCATCCGCGACGTGGCCGCGTCGCACCGCGATTTATTCATCGCTCTTCTCGTGGCGCTCTGCGCGGCGTTTCTGCCCCAGGGTTACCTCATCGGGTTGATCCTCGGGCTCGGGCTAGCCTATGCGAGCGGGCGGCAAAGCAATGTGCCAAAGAAATAAGACAAGTTCAGCGGGCATGTGATTTCACAAACTCGACCAGGTCCGTGCTTTGGAAAAACCCTTCCCACATATTGTGTCCTTGCCCTGGCGGAACGATCAGTTGCATCGACCCGCCCAGCGCTGCATATCGATCGCGGAATAAACCCGAATTCGCCTCCAGCGGGACCACCGTATCGACATCTCCGTGAATCGCAAAAAGCGGCACGCGTGCTTTGGCCAGCGCCGCCAATCGATCGACCGGATTATGTTCCGCCAGGCGCGCTTCCAATTCCTCCGTGCGCATTCCATAAGCCGCCGCTGCCTTAGAAACTCCCGGGTAGCTCGCCACGTTGCACACGGGATAAATCCCGGCGAACCCGCCGACCTTATCCGGGTTCTCCACCGCCCACGACAACGTCATCAACCCGCCCCGGCTCCGGCCCAGCAAAACAGGTTTTTGTGAATAGCCGCGTTGTGTCATCTCGCGATGCAACGCCGTGAAAAGCTTGCGCCCCGCCTGACTCCCATACGACTCGCCCACATCAATCCCTGCCACGGAAATTCCAGCCGCAACGAATTGCTCGAACATCCAGCGCTCCTCTTTCGCCGGATAACCGGGCAGCGTCGGCGCATACCACACCCATGGCTTCCCTGTCCTCGGCTTTTCGGCTGCGATCAAAAACGCAACGCGCCCTTCGATGT
>JBGSYE010000358.1:0-3147 GCA_041751075.1 Chthoniobacteraceae bacterium | reverse complement strand
CGGCCGGCGATGCCCCGCTCACGATCGGCACGATGTCGATGCCATCGAGCGGCTTTTCCTGCGGCGCGGAGAGCCCGGCCGCCGCGAGCGCGGTCGGGAGAAAATCGAGCGAGCTAACCACCGCCTGACTTTCGCCCGGTTTGAGTTTGCCCGGCCAGCAGACGAGAAAGGGCACACGGATGCCGCCCTCGTAGTCCTGATGTTTGCCGCCGCGCAAGGGCGCGTTGTTGGCCGCCTTCGCGAGCGGTCCGCCATTGTCGCTGATGAAAAAGAGCAGCGTGTTCTCCCATACGCCTTCAGCCTTGAGCGTCGCGACGACTTTGCCGATCGCGGCGTCCATGCGTTTGCCCATTGCGAGCAGTGTGTCGCGGTCCTTGCTGCCGGTGTGAAATTTCGCGATTTCATCCTCCGGTGCCTGGAGCGGCGCGTGGACGGCGTTGAACGCGAGGTACACGAGGAAAGGCTGCGATTTTTTCCGCGTGATGAATGCTGCCGCTTCCTCGCCGAGCCGGTCGGTGAGATAGCCCGTCTCTGCCACCGGAGTCGTGCCGCGGTAGATCGGATCGGCAGGGTCATTGAGTTGGAAATAGTCGTGCGCCCCGCGGCCCAGAAAGCCGAAGACTTCATCGAAGCCGCGCAACGCCGGACTCCACTCCGGCGTCGGCCCGAGATGCCATTTCCCAAACTGGGCTGTGGCGTAGCCGGCCGGCTGGAAATACTGCGGAAAGATCGTCTCGCTCATCGGCAGTCCGCTCCCCGCCTCGCCGCCGGTGTAGAGCGCGAGCCGCTGCTGATACCGCCCGGTCAGCAGTCCGGCGCGGGTCGGCGAGCATACATTCCCGCTCACGTAACCCTGCCGGCAGACGACACTCTCCTGCGCGAGAGCGTGAAGGTGCGGCGTGGAAATCTCCGGCGGGTGCTGGGGATTGAAGCGTACATCCGCGTAACCGAGATCGTCGGCGACGATGACGACGATGTTGGGCTTCTGCGCCTCGGCGGCGAATGCGTGGGCGCCCGACAGCGAGAGCGCGGCGATGAGGAGAATTGGGATGGATTTCATGGCTTACTGGTCGTGGTCTTAAACTGATGCAGTTGCGGGGTGATTTCGCCAATGGCCGCGATGCCCGCGGGGCTCTCGGCGAGGTTCTTCGTCTCCTCGGGATCGACGGTGTGATCGTAAAGCTCGCGCGTGCCGTCGCTCCACTCGGTGTAGCGCCAGCGCTCGGTGCGGATGCTGTCGCCGCGCTGCATCGGTCCCCGAGTGACGATGGTGTAGGCCGCGGACTTTCCCGCCTTCGAGGGATCCTCGAGCAAAGGGCGCAAGCTTTGGCCCGTCAGTGCGGACGGTGCTTTCACCCCGCACAGATCCGCCACGGTGGGAAACAGGTCCACGAACTCCACGAGCCCGCGCGCGACGCCGGGTTTGATCCCCGGTGCCGCGACGATCAGCGGGGTGCGGCAACTGCGCTCGAAAACCGTGTTTTTGTTCCACCAGTCGCGTTCGCCGAGATGGTATCCGTGATCGCCGATGAAGATGACCACGGTCGTGTCCCAGAGCTTGCGCCGATCGAGTTCGTCGAGCACGCGCCCCACCTGCGCATCCATGAAGGATGTGCAGGCCAGATAGGCACGGTGCAGTTCCATGCGCTCCTCGTCGGTGAATTTGCCGAACGCCTTTCCGTACTCGCCAAAACCCACGGCGAGCGGCGGCGCGGGCGTCTGGTCCTTCGGATCGCGATGCAGCTTGATCGATCCGGGTGGATAGAGAGCGAAGTATTTCTGAGGCGCGATGAACGGATCGTGCGGCTTCATGAAGCCCGCCCCGATCATCCACGGCTTCGCTCCGAGGCTGTCGATCTTCTCGATCACGGCCCGCGCGATCTGTCCGTCGGGTTGATCGTCATCGGTGCCCGCGGCGCTCGCCCACTTGCACCATTTCAGCGTACCTCCCGTCACGTTGCGCCCCGCGATCCGTTCGCGTCCGGCTGGCGTCACGGTGAAGTCCTCGGCGGAGTGCCACGACTTCGGGAGATCGACGTAACGCTCGCGCTGCCTGGCATCGCGGCCGCCCCCGAGATGAAAGATTTTCCCCAACGCCGCCGTGTGCCAGCCGTGGTCCTTGAGTAACTGCGGCCAAGTCACGACGTCCGGCACCTTGTCGCGCAGGATGGTGTTGTTGTCGGTCACGCCCGTCTGATCCGGGCGCAGGCCGGTGAGAAAGGACGAGCGGCTGGGATTGCAGACCGGATACTGCACATACGCCCGCTCAAAGCGCACGCCGCGCGCGGCCAGGCGATCGATGTTCGGCGTCCTGACCTGCGTATTGCCGTAGCAGCCGAGCGTGTCGCGCAGGTCGTCCGCGACCATGAGCAGCACGTTGAGTTTGGCGGCTTCAGCCGCGGGAGCGGTGGGCTGGCTGGCGGCAAGGGCGAGCGCGAGGAGCGTGCAGGAGAGGCGTTTCATCACGGTTCGATCGGGGAATGCGAGGGGCGGATGGGAAGCGTGGATTCGAGCGGGCGCTCCCCGCGCAGCAGGCGCGCGCCTTCGCCGGTGAGCCAGAGGTAGTGATCGCTCGCCAGTCCTTCGTAGGTCAGAAATGGCGCGGCGCCTTCCGGCGGTTCATTGGTGCATTTGAAGATGGCCGTGCCCTCGTCCACTTCGTCGAACATCGCCACGTAGATCATCGACGCGCCCGCCGACTCGGCGGCGACAAACTGCGACCAGAGAAACTCGCCTTTCAGCCGTGGGATGGACCCGAGTGCCGCATCGGGATTCAGGTTGTGCCAGCTAAACCCGGGAAAGACGACCGGCAGATAGTCGAGCGATTGCTCGCCGCACCAGGCCAGGTCCGGCTTCCAAAATCTCTCGCCGTGGCGCGCCGCTTCCTTCGGAGTGCGATAGCGGCCGGGCGTCCAGGGGCTGATCACGTCGGCCAGTTTCAGGACATCGTGCAGCGCGGGATCGGGAGCGGCGTCGCGGGTCAATTCGCGCCAGCCGGTCGGCACACCGAGCATGACCGCGCATCCGTCGGCCTTGAGGAATTCGACCAGCGCGCGGCATTCGGCGAGCGAGTATTTGCGATCGTCGTTGAAGCCCACGCCCCACACCGCGACGAGCGGCTGGCCGCGATGCCGCAGGTAGGCCGAG
>JBGSYE010000357.1:0-5008 GCA_041751075.1 Chthoniobacteraceae bacterium | reverse complement strand
GGTCGGCGACGATGCGCTTGCTGCCCAGCGCGGTGTTTTGCACATAGCGGGCGAGGTAACCCAGCGCCGCCGCCCCGTTGCCGGCGCACTGGCTGTGGACGACCCACTCCTTCTCCCAGACCGCGCGCGGGGCCTGCCGGTATAACTCGGGCGCCTCCGCGCGCAGCGCCCCGGCCAGCCGCGTGCGGAAGCGCCGGGTCAGCACCCGCACGGGCAGCAGGTAAGGGGTGCCATCCTTCAGGGTGCGGCACCGGCGCCATTTCTTATCCTCGGGGCGCCTTAATAACTTGCCTCAACGAACTCCACGACGGACGCGACCACGTAGCGCTGCTGTTTCTCGGTGAGTTCGGGGAAGATCGGCAGTGCGAGCGTCTCGCGGGCGGCGCGTTCGGCTTCAGGGAAGTCGCCCTCTTTGTATCCGAGATCGCGGAAGCACTCCTGTAGGTGCAAGGGGACGGGGTAGTAGATCTCCGTGCCGATGCCGGCGGCGGTGAGGTGGGCGCGCAGGGCATCGCGCTGCGGCGTGCGGACGATGAACTGATTGTAGATGTGATGATTCGCCAGCCCGCTCGTGGCGAAGACTTCGGTCGGCAGTCCGATGCGATCGGTGAGGCCGAGTCGCGAAAATTCCCGCCGGTAGAAATCCGCGCGGGCCCGGCGGCCTGCGCTCCATGCGTCGAGGTGCGGGAGCTTGATGCCGAGGATCGCCGACTGGATCGCGTCGATGCGGAAGTTGCCGCCGATCCACTGGTGATGGTAGCGCGGTCCCATGCCGTGATTGCGCAGGGAGCGGAGCTTTGCGGCGAGCGCGTCGTCTTTGCATACGACCATGCCGGCGTCACCGAAGGCGCCGAGATTTTTCGTCGGGTAAAAGGAATACCAACCCGCTTCACCGACCGCGCCCGCGGCGCCGAGCGGATGCTGCGCGCCGAGCGCCTGCGCCGCGTCTTCGAGCACCGGCACGCCGTGCGTCCGGCCGAGGTCCATGATCGCCGCGAGGTCCGCGCACTGGCCGTAGAGATGCACGGGCACGATGGCTTTCACATTCGCCGTCTGGTTCAGCGCCTCCGCGAGCTTGGCGGGGTCGATATTGTAAGTGGCCGGATCGATATCGACGAAGACGGGTCGCGCCCCGACTCGGACGATGCAGCTTGCGGTGGCGAAGAAGGTGTACGGCGAAGTGAGAACGAAATCGCCCGGGCCGATGCCGAGCGCCATGAGCAGCATCAGTTCCGCGTCCGTGCCGGACGACACCCCGATCGCGTGCGGCGCGCCGCAATACTCCGCGACGGCCCGCTCGAAGTCCTCCGTCTTTGGCCCGAGCACCAGCACCTGCGTGTCGGCGACTTCCGCCATCGCGGCGAGGATCTCCGCCTTGAGCGGTGCGTATTGGAGTTTCAGATCGAGCAGGGGCACTTGCATGGGCGCAGGATGGGAAGCCGGGTGAGCGGGCGTCGAGCGAAAGAGGGTGGCGCGGACTTTCCGTGCGCGATCGTGAATCGCGGACTGAAAGTCCGCGCCACTTTTTGCTTGTCAGGATTACGGATGTAATCCACCAATCCTCGCGCACGCCGTTTTTCCCCTCATGAGCACGTCCCCTCGACCCAGCACGCCGCACATTTCCGATGCGGAGTGGACGGTCATGAAGTGTTTCTGGACGCACGGCGCCATGGGCATGGGCGAGGTGATCCGGCTGCTCGACGGCGTGCTCCACTGGAAGCCGCGCACGGTGCAGACGCTCATCCGGCGGCTCGTGGAAAAGGGCGCGTTGAGCGCGGAGAGCGTGGGCCGTGACTTCCGTTACGAGGCCGCGGTTTCGCAGACGGATTGCCAGCGCGAAGAGGGACGCACCTTTCTCCAGCGCGTCTTCGATGGTCGGCTCGCGCCCTTCGTCGCCGGCATGGTGGATCGCAAGGAAGTATCGCGCGACGAACTCGCCGCACTGCGCCAGCTCCTCGACGAAGCGGAGAGCCGGTTCGCGAGCAGCGCTAAACCTCGGAAGCGCGCATGATTTTCTCCGACTCCCCGCTGCTGCACTGGCTATTCCGCATCACGGTCGAAGGCGGATTGCTCATTCTGCTCGTGCTGGCGGTGCGGCGCGCATTCCCACGGCTGCTCACTCCCGCGTGGCACGTCGTCTGTTGGGCGATCGTGGGATTGAAGCTGCTGCTGCCCGCGTCGCTGCCGGTCGGGATTGGTTTTGGCGAAGTACTGCGGGCGGACACGACCGCTCCAGGCGTGCCCGCAGTCGTGCACTACCAAGAGCCGGGGCGTCCTCGCCTCGCGGACGAGACTCGGGGCGAGGGCGCTCCGGCTCTTCGGAGGGAGCGTGCGCCGGTCGATGCCGCGAGCGTTTTCCTCGCGCTCTGGGCAGCCGGAATCGTGGGTGTGCTCGCGCTGCTGCTCATGCGGGAGATGCGCTTCCGTCGTTCACTGGCCCGCCTCCGCATTTGTGACGACCGTGAATTGCGCTCGCTCGCGCGGGAATGCGCGGCGATCTCCGGAATCACAGTCACGCCGGGTGTGCGTTTGCTGCCGGAGGGCTGCGGTCCCGGGATCGCTGGCCTCGTTTCGCCGGTGCTGCTGCTGCCCGCCGATTGGCGCGCGCGCTTCGATCGCGACTCGCTTCGCCACATCATCTTTCACGAACTCGAACACCTCCGCGGCCACGACCTCGTCTGGAACTGGATCGCCGCGCTCATCACCGCGGTGCATTGGTTCAATCCGCTGGTGTGGCTCGCGGCGTCGCGTTTTCAATCCGACCGAGAACTGCGCGCCGACGCGCGTGCCATCGAACGCATGGCGCCCGCGGAGCGCGTCGCGTATGGCCGCACGCTGCTGCGGATTTCGGAAAGCTTCCTCGCACCGCCCGCCACTGCAGGGTTGGCGTCGTGCGTGCGCCATCACCCATCCCTGCGCCACCGACTCACCATGATCACTCGTCCTCCCACCTCGTCTCCCATGCTCCACGCGCTCTCCGCCGGAGCACTCGGCCTGCTCGTCTGTCTCTCCTTTGGCGCCGCGCGAGCGCAGGAGGAGCCCGGAAAAGAGCGCGCCGCGGAAAACACCCTCAGCTGCCAACTCGGAGAACCCAAGCCCGCCGCGCGCGATGAAGAGAAGGCGCGCGAAGGCGAACGCGTGCGAGACGGAGCACGGCCACGAGCAGGAGAGCGCGACGCACAGCGTCCGAAAGAGGGCGAGAGAATGCGCGATGGCGATCGGCCCAAGGCAGGCCTCCGTGACGGCGAAGCACCCCGGACAGGCCCGCGCGATGGGGACAAGCCGCGCACTGGAGAACGTGACGGCGACCGCCAGCGGACCGGTCCGCGCGATGAAGGCGGACGCAAAGCGGAAGGCGAGCGTGGCGCGAGTCGCGAGCGGGGAGTGGAGCGTGAAGGCGGAGCGCCGATCGAGATCCATGTGCTCGGCCAGGGGGATGAAGTGAAGATCGGAGAGCAGACCGTGCCGCTGAATCAACTGCGCGGATTCCTCCAGGGTTATCTCGCCGACAAGAGGGAGCGTCCCGTCCTCATCGATGCCGATCCATCCACGCCCTACTCCGCAGTGGCCGGAGTCCTCGACGCCGCGCGCGATAACGGCGCGAAGGGCGCGCAGATCCGAGGCACGCAAGGGCGCGGGCGCTGACTGCGGATTGTGTGGCGGTCTATGACCGTCGCTCGCAGCTCGTAAAAATAGACCATGTACTTCCTGCCCGTTGCGGTCACCGCGGAGGATGAGGGCGGAAGGATGAAGGGAAAATCTTCCGTGTCATCGACGGTGCGGGTGGGACAGATTCGGCGGCATGATGAAGCTGCTCCTCCTCGCTCTGCTCGCGGTGTCCGCCGATGCGCTCGCACTTTCCGACAAGGAACTCGACTCGATCGGTCGGCGCGTGTGGCAGAATGAATGCGGGGGGACGCGCGAGGGGCTTACCTCCTGGAATACGGGCGAGAACTTTGCGTCGCTCGGGATCGGGCACTTCATCTGGTATCCGAAGGGCGTGCGCGGGCCCTTCGAGGAGAGCTTTCCGGAGCTGGTGAAGTTTCTTTCCGAGAGTGGGGTGAAGACGCCGGCGTGGCTCGGCGGGGATTGCCCGTGGAGTGCGCGCGCGGAGTTTCAGGCGGCGGCTCGCAGCGAACGGATGAATGAACTGCGCGATCTGCTCGCCTCGACGATCCGGTTGCAGAGCCGCTTCCTCGCGCTGCGGATGCAGCGTGCGCTGCCGAAGATGCTCGATGCGGCGCCGGCCTCGCAGCGGGAGAATGTGCGGCGGCAATTTGAGCGACTCGCGGCGACGGGCGCGGGGACGTATGCGCTCATCGACTACGTGAATTTCAAAGGCGAGGGGATCAAGGAGAGCGAGCGCTACAAGGGCGAGGGGTGGGGGCTGCTGCAGGTGCTCGCGGGGATGAATGGGAGAGGGGTTGGGGCGGCGCGGGAGTTTGGCGAATCCGCGGCGGCGGTGCTGACGCGGCGGGTGAAGAATTCGCCGCCAGATCGCGGCGAGGCGCGGTGGCTGCCGGGCTGGAAGAATCGTGTGAGTGGTTACGGCGGGTGATCTGGAGGGACATGCTCCGTCATGTCCCAAGCTTTTGCAGACGCAGTGGGTGCGGAGCAGGCTCCGGGGTTGCCGGCCGCCTTCGCCATTTTGATCAGGGACACGACGGGGAGCGTATCCCTCCAGGGCTCACCCTCCTACCCAGCGCAGGCCGAGTTGAATCCAGAGGGGGATGGTGAGCACTGCGAGCGCGGTGGTGACGAGGACGATGCGCAGGGCGAGCGCGGGGTCGCCACCGTAGTGCTTTGAGAGGATGACGGGGATCATGCCGCACGGCATCGCCGCCTGGATGAGGATGACGCGCCGCAATTCATCCGGGCATGGCAGCCACCGCGCCAGCGCGAGGAAGCACAATGGGAGAAGGCCCAGCCGCAGGGCGCACGCGCCGAGGGAGCCGCCGGCGCCGCCATTCATCCGGGCGCCGCGCGCTTCATCGGCAAAGGTGGCGCC
>JBGSYE010000356.1:0-4576 GCA_041751075.1 Chthoniobacteraceae bacterium | reverse complement strand
AAACCCGCGTCGGCGGCACCCGCATCGTGGACGTCCTCTCCGGCGAGCAGCTCCCGCGCATCTGCTGATCCAACCGCTGCCTTGAGAGGACGGCCCTCCCGCCAAGGGCTGTTCGCATTGCGCGACGCTCGCAGCGAAACGCCTTCGCAGGCACCGCTCAAGCTGACAGACCGCACTGCCGGATCTGAGGCATAGAAAGGGCGTGCCGCCATTTCGCCTTTGCGGGCATTCCGGGAAAGGCTGTTCAATGTTTGAGCTGCAAGTCGCCTTCTTCTCCCTCCACAGCGCCACAGTCTTCTCGACGAGCGCCCGCCCTGTCACTTTCGGCGAAAGTGACGCACTACTAAAAATGCGAGCGGCGCAAACTCTCGCTGGAGTCCGCGCCGCTCGACGTGGTGGCGTTGGAACGAAAGATCAGAGACCTTCGATTTCGTCGCGAATCTCTTCCTTGGTGCGCCCGAGTTTCTTTTGCAGTCGCCCGAGCAGTTCGTCGTCCTTGCCTTCGGCGAAGGTGAGATCGTCGTCGGTCAGGTCGGCATACTTTTGCTTCAGCTTGCCTTTGATTTCGTTCCAGTTGCCTTTGAGTTCGAGTTTAGTCATAGCACTTACTGAATCGCACCTGGCGCGCAGTCGGATGTGCGGAAAACACTCACCCGCATTCCTGGCAGGCGGCGAATCCCAACACGGCTCGATCGGTCTGGCGCGAAAATCAGCCGTGTAGATTGAGGCGTCGTCACAAGTTTGAGTCTCGAATTCGCCCCGCAACGCGATTACCCGTACGCCTCCTCTCCGACTCGTCGGCAACCAACCGTCAAAATTCAAGTTTCATCCGTCTGCCGAAACGCCTTCCGCCATGTCCACACACCTCGCCACCCGCCGATATTTTCTCAAAGCCGCCGGGATCACTCTCGCGCTGCCACTCCTCGAATCGCTCTCGCAACGCCTGCTCGGCGCAGGTCTGGGCTCGCAGGCGGGCGCGGCGGTGAAAGGCACACGCCCCACGCGCATGGTCTGCGTGGGCAATATGCTCGGGTATTACCAGCCGGCGTTCTGGCCGAAGGCGACGGGCCGCGACTACGAACTGCCGATGCTGCTCGAACCGCTCGCGCCGCATCGGAAGGATCTCACGCTTTTCTCCGGGCTCGATCACGGGCACAAGGGCGGGCACTTCGCGATTCACTCCTACCTCAGCGGCGTGCGGACCATGGATGCGAAGGGCATGCCCGAGGGGAACATCACCATCGATCAGCGGGCGGCGGAGTCGATCGGCGGCGCGACGCGTTTCCCGTCGCTCACCATCGGCTCGGAGGACGGCATCCACGGCGGCTGCCTCATGTCGTGGACGCGCAGCGGCACGCGTGTGCCGCCGATCCCCGGACCGCGCGAGCTTTTCCGCAAGCTCTTCATCTCCGACAACGCCGCCGACCGCGAGCGCACCCTGGATCGCCTCGACCTCCAGGGCTCGATCCTCGACGCGGTCGATGGCGATGCGAAGTCGCTCCAGCGGCACCTCGGCAAACGCGACCAGGAGAAGCTCGACGAGTATTTCACCTCCGTCCGCGACGTGGAGAAGCAGCTCGAACTCAGCCGGCAATGGTCCGACGTGCCCAAGCCCAAGGCGGGAATGCCCGAGCCGGAGAATACCGGCTTCGTCTCCGATCTCCCGGTGCTGTACGATCTCATCGCCCTCGCGCTTCAGACCGACTCGACGCGCATCGCCACGCTGGAAATCGCGGGTGGCTTCGAGGCCGCAGCTTTCGACCTGCGCAAGGATTGGCACGCGCTCTCGCACCACGGCCAGGTGCAGGAGAACATCGACGGCCTGCTCACCCTCGAGAAATATCAGATGGAGCAGTTCGCGCGGTTCCTTACGAAGCTGAGGTCCATCGAAGATGGCGACGGCACGCTGCTCGATCACTCGATGGTGCTCTTTGGCAGCGGCATGGCCAACGCCAACGCGCACACCAATCTCAACCTCCCGATCATCCTGAGCGGTGGCGGCTTCAAGCACGGCGAACACAAGGCCTATCCGATGACCGGCCCCGGCAAACAGCCGCTCTGCAATCTTTACGTCACGATGCTCCAGCGCTTCGGAGTCGAGGTGGAGAAGTTTGGCATCGGCACGGGGACGATCGCAAACTTCGCGTGAACGGGTGACAAGGTGACAAGGTGACAAGGTGAATTTGCATGACGAAAACTGTTCGCACGCATCGGGATTTGGACGTTTATCAACGCAGCTTTGAGGCGGCGATGAAGGTGTTCGAGTTGTCCAAGACCTTTCCCAAAGTGGAGACGTATGCGCTCACCGACCAGAGTCGGAGGTCTTCCCGCTCGGTGTGCGCGAACTTGGGGGAGGCCTGGCGCAAACGACGTTATGAGGCCCATTTCATCAGTAAGCTGTCCGATGCAGAGGCCGAAGCCGCCGAGACGCAGGTCTGGCTTGAATTCGCCGTGAAGTGCGCCTATATCGACCGAAGCACCGGCGTCGCTCTCTACCAGACCTACGACAAGATCATCGCGACCCTGGTCGGCATGATCACCCACCCGGAAACGTGGATCATTCAAAAGCCCCGGTAGCCATGCTTCACCTTGTCACCTTGTCACCCCGTCACCTTGTCACCACCGCCCTCCTCGCGCTGAGCACCCTCTCCCCCGCCGCCGACCCGCACGCTTTCCTCCAGACCTACTGCAACGAATGCCACGGGGCGAAGAAGCAGAAGGGTGACCGGCGCTTCGATCACCTCTCCATTCCGGCGGGCAAGATGGATGACGTGATCGACCTGCAGGACATCGTCGATCAACTCAACCTCGGCGACATGCCGCCGAAGAAATCGAAGCAGCCGACGGAAGCGGAACGCAGCGCCTTCGTCGCCACGCTCACGACAGCCGTGGCGGATGCGCGGACGAAATTCCAAAGCACCGGCGGGCAGACCGTGCTGCGGCGCCTGAACAAGCGCGAGTACCTCAATACGATCGGTGACCTGCTTGCACTCGACATGCGGCTGATCGACCCGACGGCGAAGTTTCCGCGCGATCAGATGGCGGAGCACATGGACAATCTCGGCGACGTGCTGCGGACTTCGGGTTACCTCCTCGCGCAGTATCTCGATGCCGCGGACCAAGTAGTGGAGCGGGCGCTCGGTGTGACCGAAAAACCGGCGGAGCGGACCTGGACCTTCAAGGATAACTTCCGCCAGCAAGCCGAGCTCAAATACTCGCACACAGAGATCTACAACAACCGCTACCTTTGCATCTATGAGGTGCCCGATACGGACAAGCACGAAGGCGGCTACGTTCCGATTCAGGCCTTCAACGACGGCGTGCCGAGCGATGGCCTCTACGAGATCAAGGTGAAGGTGCAGGCCATGAACCGGCATCACCCGTATGACCCGGCGATCTTCAAGCGCGACACCGAGCAGCCCTTCCGTCTCGGCGTCGTGCCTGGCGATGTGAAGGCCGGGCCGCTGCATCATCCGCAGCCGATCGAGCCACACCTCGCCGAGGTGGTCGTCCCGGACGGCGAACCCGAGTGGCGCACCATGACCGTGCGGCTGAATGCCGGCCAGACGCCGCGCTTCACCTTTCCCAATGGCATGGCGAACTGCCGCGCCGCCTTTGGCAGCATCGCGAAAAAATATCGGGATCAGTGGCCGGAGAAGGAACGCCGCGACCTCGGCATCTTCCAGGCGCGACGCGTGGTGCTGAAATACGGGAAGATGCCGCACATCCGAATTCACGAGGTGCAGATCCGCGGCCCGATCATCGAGCAATGGCCGTCGGCCCCGCAGCGCGCGGTGCTCGGCGATCAGCCCTTCGCGCCGGAGCGCACCCGCGAGATCCTAAAGAACTTCGCGAGCCGAGCATATCGCCGTCCCGCGACGAGCGATGAAGTGGATCGCCTCATGGCCGTCGTCGAAGCGCGCCGCAAGGCCGGCCAGACGCCTTTCGCGGCGCTCAAGGACGGGCTCAAGGCCGCGCTCTGCTCGCCCGCGTTTCTCTATCTCGCCGATCCGGAGAGCCATGGGAAAAGACTCAGCGCCCACGCCCTCGCTTCGCGGCTCTCGTATTTCCTCTGGTCCACGATGCCGGATGACGAGCTGCGCAAGGTCGCGGACAGCGGCGAGCTTTTGAAAACGGAGACGCTCCTCGCGCAGACGCGCCGCCTGCTCGCCAGCCCGCGCGCGGACGCCTTCGTCGAGGGCTTCCTCGATAGCTGGCTGAATCTCCGCAGCCTCGGCGACATGCCGCCGGATCGCGATGCCTTCGAGCGTTTCTACACCGACGGTCTCAAGCCCGCGATGAAGCGCGAGACGCAGATGTTCATGCGCGATCTGCTCGATACCAACGGCGGTCTCGTGCGTTTCCTCGACGCCGATCGGACCTTCATCAATCAACCGCTCGCCACGCTCTATGGCCTCGGGCAGATCAGCACGCCGGAGACGGCGCACGAATTCCGCGAAGTGAAGCTCCCGGATCGGCGCCGCGGCGGGCTGCTCGGCCAGGGCAGCGTGCTGACCGTGAGCGCGAACGGCATCGAGACCTCGCCGGTCACGCGCGGCGTGTGGCTGCTCGAAAA
>JBGSYE010000355.1:0-7068 GCA_041751075.1 Chthoniobacteraceae bacterium | reverse complement strand
CTTCGCCGCTCAGGCGGTAACCGACCGACACGCCGGCGTAGCGCCCGCTCTGGACGAAGCGCGCGACGTTGCGCGCCCCGCCGGATTTGTCGCCCTTCTGCCAGCCGCCGCCGTGGATGAAGACGATGACCGGGAGCGGCTTTTCGTCGGCGCGCTTCGTTGGGAGAAAAAGGTCGAGCTTCTGGCGCGGATTGTCCGTGCCGGCGTAGGGAAGATCGCGCCGGGTGTCGATGGCATCGAATTGCGCACGCTGAGCAAAGAGGCTGGTGGCGAAGAGCAGCGGGAGAAGGGCGCGGAGAAGCATGGACGGCAAAACGGCGGCGAGCCGACAAGGTTGCGCGGGATTTTCTCCGCGCACGGGAGAGTGGCTCACCCGCGCTGCTCGCCGCTGCTCGCGTCGCTGCGGGCGACGACGCTCCGGCGCGGGTGGCCGCGGGTGAGCTGGCGGGCTTCCGGATTCTGCGCCATGCCGGTCTCGGACCACTCGGTGGCGTGCTCGCCGTATTTTGCGTGGAAGGCGCGGAGGTTTTCGTGAGCGATGAATTCCGGGTGCTCGACGAGCACGTCGTAAGGGCCGGGGCGGCTGAAGATCTTCGCCATTATCGGGACCAGATCGAGGACGAAGAGCGTGCCGAAGATGACCGCGAACTGGAACAGCCCCGCGATCCATTTGTAGCCCTGCTCGGCCAGTTCGGCGGCGTCGGCGTCGGGCGGCGGGAGGAAGATCACGCGATAGAGTCCGAGCGTCTCCTCCATCGGGTCGAGCACGCCGATCATCTTGCGCTCGAGCCGCGAGATGTGGGGCAGGTAGCGGTCCTCGTGTTGCTTGAAGGCGGCGAGGTGATCGGCGAGCAGCGCGGCCGTCTGCTCGGCGAGTTTCTCGAGCTGCTTCGGGTGGTCAGCTTCGAGCGCGGCGATCTGCGCCTCGATCTTGGCGAGGTTTTCTTTGCGAATGCGTTCCTTCTCGCGACCTTCTTCGACGAAGGCTTCGCGCTTGGTGACGAGACCATCGAGCCACACGTTGCGGTCGGCGAGGCGGGCATTGGCGAGGTCTTTATCGCCATCGATGAGCCCACGCTGCTGCGTTCTTTCCACGCCCTCGAGCGCGCGCAATTCCGCGGTCACCGTATTGTCCCGCGCCTTCATGTCTTTCAACCGCGGACCTTCGCCAGGTTTCTTCTTCTCGGGGTAAAATTCATTCGGCTCGCCGAGCGCTTCGCGCGCGATGGCCTCGACGAGCCGGCGATGGAGATCCTGCTTTTCGGTCAGTTCCGTCCGGGTTTTTGCGATCGTTTCCTTCAGCGCCTCGATCTGCGAGAGCACGCTGCGGGTGGCGCCGCTGGCCGGCGCCACGAAGTCCGGCTCGCTCGCTTTCAACCGCTCCTCGACCATCCGCTCATCGGCGTACGTCTCAGGATTGAGGATCGCCTTTTGCAGCTCCGGGAGCTGCGCACTCAGCAGATCCCGGGCGGCTGTGAAGTCCGCGACGATCTTCTGCCGGGCGGCGGCTTCGTCGGCATTGAGCTTCTCTCGCACCGCACGCAGGCCCTGGCGCTTCTCCGCCTCCTCCGCGCGCAGATTGTTGAGCCGCCCCTGCAACTCCGTCTGGATGCGGTGGGTGATGGCGGGGCGGTATTGATCGAGGCAGAAGGGAAAGGCGATGGCCACGCTCACGACGCCCGCGAGCCCGAAGCGAAACGCCACCTGCATGGCGCGCCGCCAGAACGGCTGAAAGGGCCGGTAGGTCGCGAGCAGGATGCGATCGGTATTCATGATCACGAAAGCCCAGGCCAGGGCGATGCCGACGACGCTCGGCCACGGCGGATCGGCGAAGCGGCTCTTCGCGTAAAAGATCATGCCGAGGAAAGACATGATCGTCGGGATCAGCACCGTGCTCCCGAGCACCGCGACGCGTTCGCGCTCCGTCGCTGGGCAATGCTGCAACGCCTCCCAGCGCGCGCCCGCCAGCCAGTAGAGCGGCTTCATCCAACGGTCGCCGCGCGAGGGTGGATCGGTATCGAGGTCAAATTGCGGCGGCTCGTACGGGCCAAACATTCGGCGACGGTACCGGTTGCCGTCTGCGATGCGAGCCCGCAGCGAGGAAAGTTTTCCGCCGAGCGCGACCCTGGGCCTGCGCTACGCTGTCCGGCCCGGTGCTGGCCGGTCGTAGAGCGCGGCGAGTCTGGCGATGTAGCTGGCTTCGCGGCCGAAATCGAGGTTCACCCAGCGCCGGTACTCGCCGTCCCATTTCGAGCCTGGGCGGGTGATCGCTGAAATGCAGTCGATCGGCCTGCGCGTTCCCCAGTTCACCAATTCCTGAGTGATCACCTTCAGCCCGGCACCGGCCACGACCGCCGCGAAACCCCCGGCAGTCACGCTCCGCGCGCGCTTGTGATCGCCCGGCTCGACCAGGCCGAGGCGCGACAGCAGTCCTCTCCCGCGCGGCATCCGATCGAGCGCGGCGAAGTAGCTGGCGAAGGCGCCGAGATTCGAGTGGTGGAGGAAGGCGACACCGTCCGGCGCCAGCTTGGCGGGGAGTTGCTCGACGTAGGCCTGGAGCACGTCGATCTCGACGTGGACCAGCGAGTCGAAGGAGAAAAGGAAATCCACGGCGCGATCCGGGATCATCGCCAGGGAGCGTCCATCATTCACATGGTAGCGGATGTGTTTCTCGGATTGAAAACGCTCCCGGCACGCAGCGATGCATTTCTCCGACAAGTCCACGAGCAGCAGTTCGTCGCAGGCCGCCTTGAGGAATTGCGTCCACCGGCCGAACCCCGGCGCGATCTCGACGATGGTCGCCGCGGGGAGATAGCGGTGAATGCGCGGAAGGATCGACGCCTGCCATTGCATCGCGGGCGTGCCGTAGGCGGACGACCACTCATTGCCCGCCTCGGCCCAATCGCTCTCGTTCCACCACTGCTTGTTCGTTGCGATCGAGGCCATCGGGGTGTTCTTCTTTTCGCTGGGGCGGGTGGGCGCGCTTTATAGGACTGCGAGTGCGATCGCTCAAGGAAAAGGGCCGCCGCGGGTGGTGACAAGGATTCCGGCCTCCGCGCCTGAACTGTGCATGCGGTGGTCGTCGATGACGAGGAGGCGCGGGCGCTCGGGGGAGTCGCTCGGGGGAGTCATGGCGCAGTGATCACATCGGAGCTATAGGGGTTCCGCCGCCGGGCTGCCGTCCCCGTTTACACTTCCTTAACAATTCTCCCCGTCCGCACTCACAAGACCTTAACGGCGCCGGGCGAAGGTGCCTCCCACTTTCTCCCCCCTCATGAAACCCCGCCGCCCCGCTCTGCTCGCTGCCGTCCTGTGGATGACCGCCCTCGCCAGCCCCGGCGCGCTCGCGGCGAATAACATCCTCCTCCTCATCGCCGACGATCTCGGCGCGGACAGCTTTCCGCTCACCGCCAGCGCTGGCGCGAGCCTGCCGCCGATGCCAAATCTCGTGGCGCTCAAAAACAGCGGCGTGCTTTTCACCAATGCCCACGCGCAGCCGACCTGCTCGCCGACCCGCGCGACGATGCTCACCGGGCGGCATCCGTTTCGCACCGGCATCGGGACGGCATTGATGGGTGCGACGAGCCCGCAACTCCCGGCGAGCGAGTTCACCCTGCCCGAGGCCTTTGCGGCGAATGCGTCGCTTGGTTACTCGCTGGCGATGTTTGGAAAGTGGCATCTCACCTCCGGTGCAGGCACCAACGATACCCCGCGCACCATCGGCGGTTGGCCGCACTTCGCGGGCACGATCATCGGCGCCCTGCCCGACTACACCTCGTGGACAAAGATCACGAATGGCGCCAGCGCGGCGACGACCACCTACGCCACGACGGATGTCGCCGATGATGTGATCTCGTGGATCGGGTCGCGCGGCGCGGCGCCGTGGTTTGCGTGGGTGGCCTTCAATGCGCCGCACACACCCTTTCACTTTCCGCCGAACGATCTGCACAGCTACGACTCGGCGCCGACCACGAATCGCAACCAGTACGAGGCGATGTGCGAAGCGCTCGACACGGAGGTGGGGCGCCTCCTGGCCGGGGTGAACCTCGCGACGACGACCGTGATCTTCCTCGGAGACAACGGCACGCCAGGGAACGTGATCCAGACGCCTTACTCCACCGCGCACAGCAAGGGGACACTCTACGAAGGCGGCACGCGCGTGCCGATGATCATCGCTGGCGCGGGCGTCACGAGCCCTAATCGCGTGAGCACCGTGCCGGTGCATTGCGTGGACCTCTACGCGACGATCCTCGAACTGGCCGGCATCAACGTCGGCGCGACGCAGCCGGCGGCCAACCCCATCGATTCCACGAGCCTGATCCCGATCCTCGCGAACACGGCACCTGGAACCCGCTACACTTACAGCCAGCATTTCGGCAGTGACCTCACGGCGGCCGTCGCCGGACGCGCGATCGCGGATACGAATGGGTATAAGCTGATCCAGTTTGATGATGGGCATGAAGAGTTCTTCATCACGGCGACGGACACCAACGAAGCGACGAACTTGCTCGGCTCCGGCATCGGCGCTGCCGCCCAGGCCGCCTATGCAACGCTGAAGCTGCAACTTGCCAATTTCCAGACCGGCAGCGAGCCGACAGACCCGGTGCTGCACTCGTGGTTCACCGACCGCACGGCCCGATATGCCCGCATCTTTCCGACCGTCACGGACATGTTCAACGGCAACTCCGTCACGACGTGGAGTCGCGGCGCCGGCGTGCAGAGCAGCCCGACTTACGCCGGAGTGCATCAGGTCGATTACTCCGCCGACTGGGTCTATATCCACACCACCGGCCTCGGCAGTCACATCATGGGTCCGTGGTATCTGAATGCGGCCAGGACGAACCTGTTCCCAAACTACCCGTCGAATACGGCGGCGATGTTTCGCTTTCCCCGCGTGCCGTCCGTTCCCGGGACCAGGACTTTGTTTGGCGGCGGGGCGGTGGGTTACTTTGTCGATGGTGTGGCGATGTTCGACATTCGGGATGCCTTCTACTGGAACGGAACCGCCGACGCGCAAGGCGCCGGGCTTTGGAACCGCGATGCTTATGTAAATGAGAGCGTGACTTTCGACAACGCGGGAGCGCATCAGGCCGGGAACAATCATCACTACCACGCCAACCCGCGGGCTCTGCGACATCTGCTGGACGACCATGTGAACTACACCCCGGCCTCGAACACCTATACCGAGGATGCCTCCAGCCTCCACCATTCGCCGATCCTCGCGTGGGTCAGGGACGGGTATCCGATTTACGGGCCCTACGGCTACAGCGACCCGCTGACTGCGGCCAGTGGTGTGCGGCGGATGATCTCCGGTTTCGTCCCGCGTGCGGGAGCGGCGAATGTCCTCCGCCAGACGCTGCCTGCGTGGGCGGCGCGGGCCTACGATCGCAGCGCGACGCTCGCGGCCGGGGAGTATGGCCCGGAGGTGTCGGCGAGTTATCCGCTCGGGCGCTACCTGGAGGACAATGACTATCGCGGCGATCTCGGGCAGGCGCTGGGCGTGGATTTCGATCTCGATGAATACAACGTGCGCTACTGCGTGACGCCGGAATTTCCGGGTGGGACGTGGGCCTACTTCCTGTGCATCGCGCCGGATGGCACGCCAGTATTCCCATATCAAGTGGGGCGCAGTTACTTCGGCAATCCCACGGGGGGAGCGGTGACGAGCATCGCGGAGCCAGTCGCTACGTCGTTCGTTGGCGGTCCCTTCAAGGCGGACAGCGCGCGCGGCACGACGTGGGTTCCGGCAACGGGCGACGTGACTTTTACCTGGAACGGCGTCGAAGGCGGCATCTATCGCGTCGAAGCCACGGAAACATTCGACACCTGGGACGTCATCGCGCCCAGCGTGACCGCGACGGGCGGCGATGTCGCGGCGATAGAGGAAGCGGATGCGGCGGTCGATTACACGAAGCGCTTTTACCGCAGCGTGCGCACGGGCCTTTCCACTTACGACAAGGCAGGTTTCGCGGGCACCGTCTTCAGCAGCAGCGCGCCGGTCGGAGGCGGTCCCAATACGGTGACGCCCAACTCCGGCGCGGTCTCGACGGTGGTGAATGTGGTAATCGAGATCGGCACCACGCCGCCGCCGCCTGCGGCCAACGTGACGGTGAACAACATCACCGCGGGCACGGGGATCACCGTGAGCAACGTCGTGCGCTACAACCAGACGCTCATCACCGCCACGTTCACGATCGGCGCGAGCGCCACGCCCGGACCACACACTGTCGTGGTCACCTTCAACGGCATGGGCCAGGTGCGCACCCTGACGGGGGCTTTTACGGTGCAATGATTTCTACTGCATCACGGAGGATTTCCCCTTTGTCGCCCGCGCCTGGTACGGGACGCCGGATCGCTCGTTCATGAAGGGCGGTCGGGGAAGCGGTCCTCCGGGCGGAAGACGGGGCCCTCCGGGCGGAGGTCGTCCGCCTGGCCCGTTTTGACCTGCGCGAGCGACCCACGGCCGGCGGAGCGCGGCGCCGGAGAAATTATTTGTCGAAGAAACGGCTTTGCAGGACTTATCTGGCTGCAAAACGCCCATGTCTCTCCGCCTGACCTCCCTCGCCCTGCTGCTCGCTCTCGTCCCTCGCGTCGAGGCGACGGAGGGGATCGACTTCTTTGAGAAGAAAGTGCGTCCGCTGCTCGCGGAGCGCTGCCTCGACTGCCATAGCGCGGAGAAAAAGGTGAAAGGCGGGCTGCGGCTCGACACACGCGACGGCTGGGCGAAGGGCGGCGACTCGGGGGCGGCGATCGTGCCGGGTGAGCCGGACGAGAGTCTGCTCATCACGGCGATCCGCTACACCGATCGCGACTTGCAGATGCCGGAGAAGCGGAAGCTGCCGGCGGAAGAGATCGCGATCTTTGAGGAGTGGGTGAAGATGGGCGCGCCCGATCCGCGCACCGGCGACGGCGCGGTGAAGAAGCAGACGGGTCTGAGCATCGAGGAGGGAAAGAAATTCTGGAGCTACCAGCCGGTGGAGAAACCGGCTGTGCCGGCGGTGCGGGACGCGGCGTGGCCGCGCGGGGAGATCGACCGCTTCATCCTCGCGAAGATCGAGGCGGCCGGCG
>JBGSYE010000354.1:0-3488 GCA_041751075.1 Chthoniobacteraceae bacterium | reverse complement strand
TGGCCGTTGCGTTCGGCAAGTTGGGAGAGTTCGTCGGCGACGCGCGTGGCGCCGAGCGTGTCGGCGTAGCGCAACGGACCGCCGCGGAAGGGCGCCCAGCCGGTGCCCATGACCATCGCGAAATCCACATCGGCGGGCTCGGCGGCGATGCCTTCTTCGAGACACCGCGCGGCTTCATTGACCATCAGCAGTACCATGCGGTTCTTGAGTTCCGCGGGTTCCAATTGCGCGGCGGTCGTGCCGCTCCGCATCGCGGCGACCTCGGGATTCTCGACGGGATCTTCGCCCTTCTTGTGAAGGTAGAATCCTTTGCCCGCCTTCTTTCCGAGCAGGCCGGCGGCAATCATCTTCGGCAAAATCTCCGGCACGCGCATCCAACCGGGGAAGGCGGCGCTGAGCGTCTGCGAGACATCGGCGGCGACGTCGATGCCCACTTCGTCGCAGAGGGCGAGCGGTCCCATCGGCATGCCGAAGTCGATCATCGCGTCGTCGATCGCCCGCGTGCTCGCGCCCTGGGCGAAGAGCGTGCCGGCCTCGATCATGTAGGGGAGCAGGATGCGATTCACGAGGAAGCCGGGGCTGTCCTTCACGAGCACGGGCAGCTTGCCAATCTTTTGCACGAGCCGCACCGCGCGCTGGGCGATCTCCGGCGCGGTGTGCTTGCCGGTGACCACTTCCACGAGCTGCATGCGATGCACGGGATTGAAGAAGTGGATGCCGACGACGCGCGCCGGATGCCTGGTGGCGCTAGCGAGTTCGGAGATGGAAAGTGCGGAGGTGTTCGTTGCCAGCACGCAGTCCTCGCGGACGAGTTCGTCCAGACGGCGGAAGATGGACTTCTTCACTTCCATCTTCTCGACCGCCGCCTCGATGACGAAATCCACGCCCGGCATCGGCACTTCGGCAGGCGCAGGCGAGATGAGTTCCATTCCGCGGCGTGCTTCGCGTTCGTTGAAGATGCGCCGCTTCACGCCTTCCGCGTAGAGCTTCGCGATGTGTCCCATGCCCGCACCGACGCGCTCGGCATCGACATCACGGAGCAGCACTTTCACTCCGCGTGCGCTGAGCCACTGCGCGATCCCGGAGCCCATGATGCCCGCGCCGATGACCGCGACTGTTTTCACATCGCCCTTCTGCTTTTCCACGCCCGGCACCGTCAGCTTCTTCGCGCGTTCCTGGAGGAAGAAAAGGTTCAACAATTGCCGCGTGGAATCCGACGCGATCAGTTCTCCGATCGCTTCGCGTTCGCGCGCCAGCGAATCCTTTTCGTCCCAGTCCCTTGCGCCTTTCATCACCACCTCCATCGCTTTCTCCACGGCGGGATAGTGGCCGTGCGTCTTTGCGGCGGTGGTCTTGCGGACCTTCGGGGCGATCACGGCATCGATGACCGCATTCACTGGCGCGGAGTGCATCAAGTCGTGCGAACGCTTGCCGCGTTTGAGCAGTTCGAGCGCGGCGCGCTGGAGGTATTCGCGCGAGGCGAGTTCGTCGATCACGCCGAGTTTGAGCGCGTGCTTCGCCGCGAGCGTCTTTCCGCCGAGGATGATGTCGAGCGCCTTGGGGACGCCGATGAGCCGCGGCAATCTCGTGCAGCCACCCCACGCCGGGAGGATGCCGAGCTTGGTCTCGGGCAGGCCGATCTTCGTCGCAGCATCCGGCGAAGCGACGCGCCAATCACACGCGAGGCACACTTCGCATCCGCCTCCGACGGCGACGCCGTGGATCGCCGCGACACTCGGGATCGGCAGTGCGGCGATGCGGGTGAAGGCGTCCTGTCCCGCGGCGATGAACACTTTCAACTCGTCCGCGTTCATTTTGCGGATCGAGTAGAGATCGGCGCCGGCGACGAAGATCGCGTCCTTGGCGCTCATGAGGATGAGGCCCTTCACGTCGGAGTCGGGTTTTTCGATCGCGGTGAGATGCTCGGCGAGTTCCGCGAGCGTGGCGCGGTCGAAGATGTTCGCGGTGGATTCGGGGCGGTCGAAGGTCAGCACGCACACACCGTCGGGGAGGAGCTGTCGTTGGATGTTACTCATGGGGCGATCTGGGTAGCACACGCGTCCCGCGTGTTGGTTTCGGCGTCCTCGCCGGAACGGACTTTATGGACGGTGCGGTCAGGCAAGAGCACCGCGCCAAGGGGACATGCCGACGGGTATCCGAAGTGCGCAGCTCTTGCCAAATCGCACGCCGTTGAAAGTTCGTCGTGGCGAGACGCCGCGACCCACACGCGGGACGCGTGTGGTACCCGGACCTTGCCGCCCGCGCCTTGTTTGTCACGATGTGCTCCTTTCCAGCCAGAGCGCGGCGCCCTGGCCGCCGCCGACACATGCGGAGACGAGCGCGCGCCTGGCATTGCGGCGGGCGAGTTCTTTGAGCGCGGTGAGGACGAGCCGCGCGCCGGTCGCGCCGACGGGATGGCCGAGGGCGATGGAGCCGCCATTGACGTTGAGTATTTCGTGCGGGAGCGGGAGCAGTTTGTCGCAGGCGAGCACTTGCGCGGCGAAGGCTTCGTTGATTTCGAGGAGGTCGGCGTCGGCAAGCTTGAGGCCGCTCTGCTTCTCCGCTTTCTGAATCGCGAAGACGGGGCCGAGGCCCATGCGACGCGGGTCGCAGCCGGTGTAAACGTAGTCCGTGAGGAAGCCGAGGGGCTGGAGTTTCAGTTCCGATGCGCGCTCTTCGGTCATCACAAGCAGCGCGACGGCGCCGTCGGTGATTTGCGAGGAGTTGCCGGCGGTCACGGTGCCGAATTTGTCGAAGATCGTGCGCAGACCGGCGAGGGCTTCGGCGCTGGTGTCGGCGCGCGGGCCGTTGTCTTTGGTCACGGCTTTGTCGCCGATGAAGACGGGACAGATTTCCTCGGCAAGCCGGGACTCGGCGGCGACGGCCTTTTGATGCGAGGCCAGGGCGAAGGCGTCCTGCTGCTCGCGGGTGATGCCGTATTCGCGGGCGAGCAATTCGCCGGTGTCCCCCATGCCCATGCCGCAGACTGGATCGGTGAGGCCCATCTTCAATCCGATGCGCGGCTCGAAGTCAGCCGGACGAAATTCGGAGAGCGCACCGAGCTTGGCGGTGGGGCTTTTCGCCTTCGAGAGATCGGCGAACTTCTGCGCGGTGTCCTCTTTGAAAAGCATCGGCACGCGCGACATGCTCTCCGCGCCGCCGACCATGAAAACGGAGCCACGCCCGGCGCACGCGCGCTCGTAGGCGGTCGTCACGGCCTCGAAGCCGGAGGCGCAATTGCGATGCACGGTGGCGGCGGGGACGTGCTCCGGGATGCCGGCGCGCAGGGCGATGACGCGGGCGACGTTCGCGGAATCCATCGGCTGGCCGACGCAGCCGAAGATCGTTTCGTCGATCAGCGCGGGGTCGAAGCCGGTGCGGGTGAGAAGGGCATTGACGGCGATACGGCCGAGTTCATCCGCGCCGAGTGTGGCGAGGTCGGTGCCGATTTTGCAGAACGGCGTGCGGAGGCCGTCGATGATGGCGAG
>JBGSYE010000353.1:0-8965 GCA_041751075.1 Chthoniobacteraceae bacterium | reverse complement strand
GCGCACGCCCTTCGTGCTCGGGGCACTGGCGCAGGCCCGCGGGCTGGGTGCGAAGACCATCCTGCTCACCTGCAATCCCGCCCGGCTCCCGAGCGCGGCGCCGTGGGATGTAGAGATCGACCTGCCGACCGGGCCGGAGCTCGTCGCGGGCTCGACTCGGCTCAAAGCCGGCACGGCCACGAAGGTTGCGCTGAACCTCCTCTCGACCTGCGCATTTCCAACGAGAAGCTGCGCGACCGCGGCGCCCGCATGGTGGCCGGGGCGCTCGGCCTGAGCTACGCCGAGGCGCGGCAGCGGCTGGCAGCGGCGGATTGGAATGTGCGCGCGTGCCTCGATGGCGCGGGCGCCCGGTAGCTGGAGAGATTTGCAGCACGGGAGTGTTCAGCGTGGCGAAATTCGACCATGCGCAATCCGGCTCGGAAGTCCGATCGACGGTCGTTTTCAGTCGCGGAAAAGATTTTTCTCCTCTGAGAAGCGCACATTTTCTCCCCGCTTGGCGCGGCTGGCATCGGCATTGCTAAAGGTGCTGTCGTCCGCGCAAGCAGACGCAAGTTTTACTTCAAACAGGGGAGCAGCTCGACTGGAGGGTTTATCGGAACGGGCCGGGGGGAACCGTTTTGGTAGGGCCAGTCGAGCTGCGATCCCCGGGGTGAAGGCAGTGGCCAGTCTGACAATGGATCCCTTCCCGCCGCCTAGATCTCCTTCTCCAGTCGCTCGCTGAGCCACTGTTTGATCATGCTCTGGTAGTTCAGATACCGCGACCGGGCGATGCGCTTGATCCGCGCCAGCAGCCGCGGATCGAATCGCAGGGTGACGGTCGTGGACTCCCGAGTGTCCGCTTTCAGCAGCGCGGAATTCATCAGCCGCGAATCGATCCGCGTGTCGGCCCAAAACGCGGCCTCCTCTTCCTCCGACTCAAAGTGCGGAATCTCGGACCAGCGGGTGATGACGTTCATGAGGGAAAGGTAAAAGGCAGAAGGCAGAAGGCAGAAGGCAGAAATTCTGCGGTGGATGCGGGTACCGCGGTCGGAGAATTCTGCCTTCTGCCTTTCTTAAAATCCCATCTCCGAGTTCTTCCGCTCGTAGAAGGTCACCTCCTCCGGCGTCATCTCGCGGGAGAGGATGGCGCGGTAGCGTTTCCCATCCGTCCAGAAGACGGTGAAGATGGCCCGTTCGCCGACGGATTTGCCGAGATTGAAATAGCGGGCGGCGGTGTCGTCCTCGATGCCCTCGGGGAGCAGGCGCAGGCTGAAAGGATCCTCGAAGGACTCCTCGATCTCCTTGGGCGAGATCTTCCGGAGGTCAAACGGGGCGTCGAGCCAGTCAAAGTCCATGGGAGGGGAAGGCTCGAAATCCGAAATCCGAAATCCGAAACAAACTCCAATGGCTGGAAAGGAAGGAAACCGTCGTGCGGACCCCTGCGGCGGTCGGAATCGTTTTCTTCATTTCACAGTTTCAATCACCCGTTTGTTTTGGATTTCGGATTTCGTGCTTCGGATTTCCCGCGCTAGCGGGCCCGCTGGATGAGCTCGATCTCGTATCCTTCCGGGGCGTCGATGAAGGCGATGACGCTGCCGCTGCCGGTCTCCGTCGGGCCATCGGAGAGCGGATAGCCCTTGGCCGCCGAGTGGCGCGCGAAGGCCTCCAGGTCGTCCACTTCAAAAGCCAGATGCGTGATGTCGTGGCCGACATTCACCGGGCCGCTGCCGTCGAATTTGCAGATCTCGATCTCCTCCTCGCTGCCCGGCGCCTTGAAGAAGACCAGCTCCGAACCGCGCGGCGAGGTGTGGCGGCGCGTCTCCTGGAGGCCGAGCACGTCGCGGTAGAAGGACGCGGTCTTTTCCAGGTCGCTGACGCGGTAGCGGGTGTGCAGGAGGCGCTGAATCATGGGGCGGAATTTCGGATTTCAGATTTGGGATTTCAGATTTAGCCTCCGCGTCCGTTGGGTTGCCAGCGCATTCAATCTCCCATCTGAAATCCCATGATCTGCCTCGGCATCGATAGCGGCACCCAAAGCACCAAGACCATCGCCCTCGATCTCGAGTCCGGCACGATCGTCGCCTCCGCGGCGCACCCGCACGAGATGCTCGACGGGCTGCCGCCCGGCCACCTGGAGCAGGATCCAGCGGTGTGGATCACTGCCCTCGACGCCACCGTGAAGGCCGTGATCGAGCAGCTCGGGCCGCGCAAGGACGAGGTGATGGCGATCGGCGTGAGCGGGCAGCAGCACGGCTTTGTGGCGCTGGATAAAAAGGGAAAGGTCATCCGCCCGGCGAAGCTCTGGTGCGACACCTCGACCGCCGAGCAGAGCCGACAGATCGAGGAGGAATTCGGCGACGCCGCGGCGCTCATCAAGCTCGCCGGAAACACCATCCCGCCCGGCTTCACCGCGCCGAAGATCCTTTGGCTGAAGCAGAATGAGCCGAAGAACTACAAGGCCCTGGCCACCGTGCTCCTGCCGCACGATTACCTGAATTTCCATCTCACCGGCGACCGCGGCATGGAATACGG
Source organism: Chthoniobacteraceae bacterium (assembly GCA_041751075.1). Taxonomy (GTDB): domain Bacteria; phylum Verrucomicrobiota; class Verrucomicrobiia; order Chthoniobacterales; family Chthoniobacteraceae; genus JANNXQ01. The sequence continues at coordinate 6,454 of JBGSYE010000353.1, read as the reverse complement.
CGACGCCTCCGGCACCGGCTTGCTCGATGTGCGGGAAAAAAAATGGTGCGAGCCGCTCATCGAATTCATCGACGACAAGCTAATGGACAAGCTCCCGCCGCTGGCCAGTTCCCGGCGCGCCATGGGACTGCTGCGCGACAGCCTCCGCGAGCAGTGGGGCCTCGCGAAGAGCCCCGTCGTCAGCGCCGGCGGCGGCGACAATATGATGGGCGCGATCGGCACCGGAAATGTGCAGCTCGGCGTCGTCACCGTGAGCCTCGGAACGAGCGGCACCGTCTATGCCTTCGCCGACAAGCCGGTCATCGATCCGCAGGGGGAAGTCGCTGCCTTCTGCGACAGCACGGATCGCTGGCTGCCGCTGGTCTGCACGATGAATGTGACCGTGGCCACCGAGGCCGTGCGCAAGATGTTCGGCTGGTCGCACGATCAGCTCGAAAACAACGTGCAATCCAGCCCCGCCGGCGCCGACGGCCTGCTTTTCCTCCCGTATCTGAACGGCGAGCGCACCCCGAATCTCCCCGCCGCCACCGGCGTCTTCCACGGCTTCACCACCGAGACGATGACGCCATCGCACCTCGCCCGCGCGACGATGGAAGGCGTCACCCTCGGCCTCGCCTACGGTCTCGGGCGCTTCCGCGAGCTCGGCATTCAGCCCACCGAAATCCGTCTCACCGGCGGCGGCAGCAAGAGCGCCATCTGGCGCCAGATCGCCGCGGATATATTCGGCGTCCCGACCATCTGCCTGGAATCCGCCGAGGGCGCCGCACTCGGCGCCGCGCTCCAGTCCGGCTACGCGTGCCTCATCGCCGAGGGGAAACAGGCCACCTTCCGCGAGCTCTGCGCGCGCATCGTGAAGCTGGACGAAGCCACCCGCGCCCGGCCGAACACCGAGCACAAGGACCTCTACGCCAGCCTGCTCACCCGCCAGGGGGATCTCACGCGGCGGCTGCATGGGGCGGGGTATCTTTAATCCGTGCAAGAGGTCTGCCATGAACGGAGCCGCCAAACGCACCGATTCCTCCGTCGCCGCCGTAATCGAATGCGGCTCTCGAATGCTTGGTAGTCCATCATCGGATACGCGCTGGCAGGGCGCCATTCTTGTTGGCGAGTTCAGTGAATGTCATCCCGAGATGGTCTGGCCCGTCGTCCTTCGTTGGGGTTCAAGCCGCCGCGCTGACACCCGCATGGCGGTAGCGTGCTGCATTCTTGAACACCTCCTTGAGCATCACTTCATCCTTTATTTCGACCGTGCCGCCACTGCTGTGCATCAGGGGAACACGTTGCTCGGCGACACGCTTTCTTCCTGCTGGGAATTTGGGCAATCCAAACGCGCAAACCATACGCGACGCTTCCGAGCGTTTGTCCGCACGATTAGAAACCGCAGAGCAGATTGACGGGAGCGCCCGGTGTTCGCCGGGAAGGCCGCCATTCTTGCGCCGGCAACTCTCGGACGATACCTTCGCCCCATGGACTACCGCGAAATCATCACGATCGAGCCTGGCAAACGCAGTGGGAAGCCGTGTATCCGTGGGATGAGGATCACCGTTCAGGACATCCTCGAGTATCTCGCGGGTGGAATGTCCGAGGATGAGATTCTCGCGGATTTTCCGGAGCTTACGCGGGAGGATATCCGCGCCTGCCTCGCATTTGCCGCTGACCGCGAGAGGAAGCTCTTCGTGGCTGCCGCGTGAAGCTGCTCCTCGACGAAAACCTGTCGGACCGGATCATCCCTCAGATCGTCGATCTGTTCCCCGACTCATCGCACGTCAAGACCCATGGCCTGCTCCGAGCCGACGATTCCTCGATCTGGGCGTTCGCCGAAGAGCACGGACTGACCATCGTTTCCAAGGATTCCGACTTCCATCAGCGCAGTCTGGTGTTCGGTGCGCCACCGAAGTTCATTTTCCTCCGTGTGGGGAACTGTCCAACGATCCGGATTGTCGAACTTTTACGGTCCAACTTGGCGCTCATCGAGTCTTTCATCAGCGATCGCTCCGCAAGCGTGCTCGTGCTCGCGTGAACCTGGTGCGCCGAGCGGGGCGGGAATTTCAGGCGGGAAAAACATCATTGCCACCGTGGGATTGCCCCCTATTTTTGCGCGCTCCCATCCCAACCTCATGGCCGACGCTGCAAACAAGTATCCCGAAAACGTCTCCGGCAAATTCTACGTGGACGATCAGTGCATCGATTGCGATCTGTGCCGCGAGACCGCTCCGGCAAACTTCAAGCGCAACGACGACGGCGGGCACAGCTACGTCTTCAAGCAGCCGGAGAACGAGGAAGAAACAAAGCTCTCGCGGGAAGCCATGGAAGGCTGCCCGGTCGAGGCGATCGGCGAAGACGGCGAGTAAGGCGCCCGGCTACTCCGGCAGCGCGAAGGCCGCCCACGCATCACCGGCGGGGCCGCCGAGTTTTCCGCCGCCGGTCGCGGGCAGGACGATGAATTGCCGGCCGCCGGCCCGTGAGCGCGTCGAGGGCGAGCACGCAGTTTGAGAAGAGATTGTCGCCCTGATGGCCCATGCCAAAAAAGTTCGGCTTCGGCGAGCCGGTCGCGACGTAGGCGCCGCGCGATTCATCGAGCGCCATGCCGCCCCAGCAGTTCGCGCCTTCTTCGATCTTGCTCCACGTCTCCGCGCCGGGCTGGCCGGGGTCGGGCTTCGTCTTGAAAGTCCAGAGCAGCCGCCCATCGCGCACGTCGTAGCCGAAGACATCGCCGAGATACCCCGGCACCACGAGCACCTGCTGGAAGATCGCGCCGACAGCGGTGCCGCCCGTGGGCAGATGTGCGCGTCCCTTTTCGCCGAAGCCCGCGAGCGGCTGGCCGGTCGCGGGATCGAGCGCATGGAGCCAGTTGCCCGTGGCGAAAATGATGCGCGCGGGATTCTGCGCGTCGCCCGGCCAGAAGAGCAGTCCGCGCCGGGCGGGCGCGTCTTCGAGCCGTTTGCCCTCGTTGCGCGGATCGAATTTCCATCGCTCCTTTCCGGTGGCCGCGTCGAGCGCCGCGATCTTCCGGCCAGCCGTCGGCAGATACAGGGTGTCGCCGACTACGATGGGATTGCACTGCACATTCGCCTTCCCGTCGCCCGAGCGATACGTCCACGCCACGGTGAGCTTGGCGACGTTGCCCTTGTTGATTTGATCGAGTGCGGAGAAGCGATTCGAAGTCGGCCCGCCGAGCGAGCGCGTCCAGGTGCGGAAAGTCTCCGGCGCGGGCCAGCCATTCGCCGCCGTGAGTTCGTCCGGCTTCGCGGCCGGGATGGTGAAAGTGGCCGCGTCCGGCGCCAATTGCCGCACCAGCGCATCGAGCCCGTCGAGATTTGCCCGCAGCCGCGCCTCCGCGTCCTCGCCGGTGTGATTCAGGATGCCCACGAGGCCGTGCCAGCCGCTGTCGCGGATCGTGCGCAGCAGTTGCAGATCGAGTTCGCCCTTCCCGAGCGGCAGGATCTTCGCCCCACCGCGCGTCATGCCGTTGAGATTCAGCGCGAGCAGATGCGGCTTCATCTTTGCGAGCAGCTCCGGGAAGCGATCCAGATGCTCGTGGCCGTGATGGAGATTGTACACCAGTCCCACGTTCGCCACGCTGTCGCGCCGCAGCCGCTCGATGAGCGCGATTTGATTCTCCGGTTCGCCGAACCACCCGCCGTGATTGTACAACCCGACCTTGCACCCGAGCTCCGCCGCCGCGTCCGCGATCGACCGTACGCGCGCCGCCTCCGACTCGATGCGCGCCTGCTGCTCCTCGGGCGTCTTCGTCATCGGGCCCCCGCCGCTCACCCAGAGCTGCGGCCGGACGTTGTGGCGCTTGAAAAGCTCCAGCGTCGCACGCGCTTCGTCGTCCATCTTCGTCCGAAACCACCACGCACTCAGTTCCACGCCATGCCGTTTCAGAGCCTCGATTTCCCCGTCCCAGGTCGGGATGTGCTCCGCGCGATAGTCGTAGGCGAAATGCTTGAACCCCAGCCGCTCCAGCATCGCCGCGCGCTCCTCCGGCCCGCGCTTCTTCGCGTCAAAGGGGACGATGCACCAGGCGATGAGATTCTCGCGGGCGAAGAGATCGCTGGCGCGGACCGGGACAGCGGCGATGGCGCAGATCGCAAGGAGGAGCAGGAGACGCATGGGAAAAGAAAAGCGTGTCACCGGGCCGGCGTGATGCGCAACCGGCGAAAGCCACGGTCGCCGGAAAAAGCCTCGCCCTCGGTGCGCCACGCGCCATCGCCTCTCACCGGCGGGCCATCCATCCAGTCGCCTGCCTGGAGATCGGCGCGCGACTGCAACACGAAGTCGAAACCCGCGACCGTCGGATACGCGAGCTGCAACTCACCCTCGATCTTGCGCAGGTGGAGCGCCGCCGCCGGGGCCGGACGCGCGCTGTCGTAGGTCGGCGCCGTCAATTGCGTGAGATCGAATTCCCCCGCGCGCAGCAGGGCCACTCCGTAGAGCAGACGGACGCGGTGCGCGGCGATGTCCGCGGCGCTGGTCGTGGTCGCATCGCAGCGCACGAAAAACGCCTCGCTCGGAGTCGAGCCCGCGAAAGCGCCCTGCTGATACGGCGCCAGCAGGAACGCGTCGGCCAGGCTGCGAATCTGACTCCAGAGCGGCGCCGCGTTGTCCTCGATGGCGGCGAAAGCGAGCGCCCGCTCGAGGCACGCGGCGATCCATTGCCGGGTGCGCACGACGCTGATGAAGCGATTGTCCGCGTTCGTCCGATCGAGTGTCCGCGCACCCCACGGCACGATGCCGACTCCGGTAAACTGGCGGATCGCATTCACATTCTGCGCCGTGAGCGAGTCCGACTGCGCGGTGCTGAGCAAGGGCACGAGACCTTGTGCCTGCAGTGGCCAGCCGGTCCCGGACGGGCTCCGCCAGGGACCGTCGTCGGCGTCGCTCCGCGCGTAGATGGCCGCCATCGCTCCGCTCGCTCCCACGGTGACGGGTGCGCCGTCGAGGAGCACGGAGAGATACGGAAAATAAGTCGCGCAGAAAGCCGCATCCGCAGGCACCGACGCCGCGGCCCAATTCAGCGCGTCGGCCGCCGTGGCCAGGCCGGCCGGCGGATCGAGGAGGAAAAATATCCGGCGTGGCTCAAGGAAGGCGCGAAAGCTCGCCAGCGTCGCGGCGAACTCGATGGTCGGGAGCTGGCTGATTTCCGGGGCCAAAAGAATCCGCAAATCGCTCAAAGGCGCCACCGCGTGCAGCCCGGTGAGGTCCGTCGCACTCCCGACGAGCGCCGCCGCCAGCGGTCCATCCCCGGCCGCCCGCGCGATCCGCAAAGTCTGGCCGCCGTTCGCGAAAAACTGTCGTGCTTGGATTTCCGCCGGCCACCCCGCCGGGTTCGCCGATCCAAACCGGGTCGTGAACTCCGTCGCGCCGACCGTGATCGGCCAATTCACCGGCCCCCGGGCAAAGCGGCCCACCAGCGCCGCGTCGGATGTCGGCAGCGGAACGACCTGCCCCGAAGCCGCCCCGATCGAGGCAGCCAGGAGCGCAAAGAGCGCAAATCTGGAGAACGTCGCTGACACAACGGGACAAGCTGCGCGGGCCGCGGCGAGTCCGCCATCCGAAATCCTTCACGGATCGGGCTGCTTCGGACCGCGCTGAGCGTAGAGCGAGTGTGCCGTCAGGCCCCTCGCCCTGGAGGGATGCGCTTCGGCGCGTCCCTGATCGACTGGGCGAAGGGCGGCGCGGAGCCTTAGGCGACACCGCCTTCGCCCGGGGAAGTTTGGGACGCGACGGAGCGCGTCCCTGCAAGGCGCGCCGGCAGCGAGTGGGCTGTCGCCACACTCGCTCTACTCCGGATTCGTCACCTTCAGCCGCATGAAGAGCTTTGGCTCTGTGCCGATGGAGAGGCTGAAGGTGTGCAGGCTGCCGGTGCCGGTGTCGGGGATCGGGGTCCAGCTTCCCGGTTCGAGGGTCAGACTCCACTCGGCGCCGTAGAGGATGCCGCTCACGCCGGTGAGGTGAGGGAAGGTCGCCACGAAGTTCGCGCCGATCCGCTGCGGTTGCGGGAGCTGGCCGGCGCTGTTGCGCGTCGGGTTCAGCCCGAAGGCGAACTCGAGAAGATTCACTATTCCGTCCCAGTCGTAGTCGTTGAGGTCGGCACCATTGCCGATGTTGTCGAAGTTGCTGAACCAGATCTGCCGCCAGTTCTCGATCGAAGACAGAGCCCGGCCGGTGAGCGTGATGTCGGTGATCGCTTCGTCGGCGTCGCTGCTCAGCACGCGCAAGGTCGTGGTGCGGATGCCGGCCGTCGCGGAATGCAAGTTGACGAGGAAGATGGTCTCGTCGCCAGCGGGGATGCTGGTGAGCGTGGCGGAGGTATTGACGGCAAAGTCTCCGGGGTTCGCACCGGTGATGCTCGCGCCGGTGAAGGTGAGCGGGGCGTTCCCCACGTTTTTAATGGTGATGGTATTGCTCCCGCTGGTGCCGGCGTCCCGAGTGCCGAAGTGGATCGCGG
>JBGSYE010000352.1:0-6147 GCA_041751075.1 Chthoniobacteraceae bacterium | reverse complement strand
CGGCGCCGCCGATCCTGCCCGCGCCGCCGGCGCCCGCCGCGATGCTGATGTCGTCGGCGATCACGCCCAGCGTCTGCACGGCCCTGCCACCGATGAGCTGGAAACCCACGAAGATCGAGGAAACGAACCCGCCATTGCCGCCATTTCCGCCGGTGGTGGAGGCGCCGCCGACGCCCGCGCTGATGCGGATGAGGTCGTTGTCCGTGGGATCGTCCTGCCCGGCGATATAGACCGTCGAGACCGAGCCCCCGGCGCCGGCATTTCTCCGCACGGCGTCGCCGTCCCCGCCCTTGCCGGCGATGAGGCTGAAGCCGTCGGTATCGTCGGTGATGAAAAACTTCGAGAGCGAACCGCCTCTGGCGCCAGCGCCGCCGTCACCCGCCTGGATGCGATCGCCGATGCTGGTATTGAAGCTCACATTGGAGATGGTCACATTCGTGATCGACGCTCCCGCCACCCCCGAACCGGGCACCACCGCGCTGTTCACGGGTTTGCCCGTCAGCGTGCCTTCCCCGCCGGCCACGCCGGGCAGCAGATCGAAGGTCGCTCCAAAGGCGGCCGAGCCGGCGAGCAACGAGGTCAGACCGTCGTTGATGCTGACGTTCGCCACGTTGCCACCGGAGAGGATTTGCCCTGCCACCGAGCCCCCGCGGACGGCGAGACTCCGGATGGTCTGGGCGGGCGAGACCAGATCGACCATATCGAGAGAATCGTCGGCGAGGGATCTGGTGCCCTGCTCGTTGAGGTTTGTGAGGATGTCGCCCTCGACGCCGCCCAGGAGTTCCAGACCGGCATTCCGCCCGAGGCTCAGGCTCACGAGCTCGGTGGACTGCACTTCGTTGTCCAGATTCTTATCGACGAAAAACGCGACGACATTGCCGGAGGTCACCGTGAGATAGTCGATGAAGCTGTTTGCCGACTGGAAAAGCCTCAGCTTATCCCCTGCTGCGAGACGGAGGTAAAAAGTATCCGCCACGCCTGCCGCACCGCCGCCCACGGCGGTCGAAATGAGGTCGCCTGCGATCACCCCTGCCTCGGTATTTACAAAAAGCGGCAAGCCCCTCGCATCGACCGTGTCGGAGTAGTTGAAATCCGCTTTATTTGGAAAATCGGGCGCGCCCACCTGGATGATCCGGGCCGGGGCGATCCGCGCTTCCAGCGGTTCGATGCTGAGGAGGAGGCGCGAGGAGGAGGGGAAGATCATAGGATCGCAGGGGTCGGAGGGAACCTGTTAATAATTTTATTTACGCCACTAGGACTGCGGCGCAAGCGACTTATTCAAAAATTTATCTACTGCGCTGAGCAGCATCGTTGGATTTGGGGGACGGCAACCGCACTAGCGGGACGTATCTCATGACGAAATGAAGGAGGCTCGCAGCGATGTCCAACACATTTCTCTCCGGAACGCCCACGCCCATCCCGGAGCACGGCCTACCGGGCAAATCCATACCAGTAAATGCCCTCGGCCAGCGGCTCGAACCTGGCGCCTGCTGCGCCGCTCGGGACTCGCCCCTCGAAATGCATGGGGATGACGAATATTCCGCGCTCGGTATCCGCATCCGTCTCGAGCGCGAGGCTGAATCCATCCGGATAAGCGCCGACGCGCCGCGGCCGCCAGCGACGGAACGACTGCGGCCACGCCGACTCGTCCACGACGGAAAACTCCGCGCCGCTGCCGCCGAAGCGCTCCTTGTAGAGTAGTGCCGCCTCCTCCCGCAAACGCGCGGGCCCGGCCTCGCTCAAGGTGCGCTCGGCTTGCTCCCGGCGATCCGTGCAGGCGCCGAGCAGGAGACACGAAAGCGAGATCCAGCGAAAGCGGGTCACGGCCCTTTGTAGCGCTCTGGCGCCATCGGAGGCAATGCCTCCGAGCTACTCCCCCGAAACATCGCCAGCGCCGCGTCGCGCTCGGCCGAGTGATCGACCATCGGCAGCGTGTAGCGCTTCGCGATCGGCAGGCCCGGCGTCGGCGGCGCACACAGGCGCGCACCGGGCACGGCGCGCAGCTCCGGCACCCAACGGCGGATGTAGTCGCCGTCAGGATCGAAGCGTTTCGTCTGCGACCACGGATTCTGGATGCGAAAATACGGCGCCGCATCCGTGCCCGTGCTCGCGCTCCATTGCCAGCCGCCGTTGTTGCTCGCGATCTCGCCATCCACGAGGCGGCGCATGAACCAGCTCTCGCCGTGCATCCACCAGACGTGCAGATCCTTTGTCAGAAACATGGCGACGATCATCCGCACGCGATTGTGCATGAAGCCGGTCGCCGCGAGCTGGCGCATCCCCGCATCGACGATCGGAAAACCCGTCTGCCCCGCGCACCAGCGCTGAAATGCCTCGCCGCCCGCGCGCTCCTCGGGCCGCCAGTGATCGCGCCATTTCAGCGCGCGATACTCCGGCTGAAATTCGTGATCGAGCACCTCGGGAGTGTGCCAGAGCACCTGGAAGTAAAACTCGCGCCAGATGAGTTCATTGATCCACACGCCGATGCTCTTGCGCTGCGGCGCCGTCGCGCGATCGGCGAGCTCGACGCCGCGCGCGTAGATTTCGCGGATCGAAAGCAGCCCCCAGCGCAAGTCCTGCGAGAGCCGCGAAGTATTCTCCACCGCCGGCAAATCCCGCCGCGCACCGTAGTCGAAGATCGCTCCGTCGAGGAAACGCCCGAACCGCTTGCGCGCCGCCGCTTCACCCGGTTCTACGATCTCCGCCTGCGACTCGAGCCCCCAGGTCGCGAGCGTCGGCAATGCGAGACTCGCGACTTTCTCGGGCGTGGAAAGTCTCGCCAGCGTGCGACCCGGCGCGAGTTTGTCGAGCTTCAGCCAGGCCCGCGCATACGGCGTGAAGACGCGAAACGGCGTGTCACTTCCCGTGAGCACTTCGCCGCGCTCGTGCAGCGCGTGATCCTTGTGCGTATGCACCGTCACCCCGTGCATTTCCGCCATCGCCGCAACCGCCGCCTCCATCGCGCGGCCATACGGATCGGGATCGCGGGCAAAGTAAATTGCCTCCGCGCCAGTTTCGCTCACCAGCGCTTCCAGCACTGCATCCGCGCGCCCCTGCCGTACGATCAGCCGTCCGCCTTTCGCCTCGAGATTCTTTGCCAGCGAGCGCAGGCAGCCGCACAGAAACTCCTGCCGCGCCGCGCCGCACCAGTGATGCTTCGCTTTCCACTCGCTGACGATATAGACGGGCACCACCTGCTCATGCGCGGCGACTGCCGCATTGAGCGCCGAATTGTCAGCAATCCGCAGATCGCGGCGGAACCAGTGAATGGCGATGGACATCTTGCCTGCCTAAACGTCCGTGGCGGCAAGCGCGACGCACGATCGTGGCGACGATTGTAGCGGCGGTCTATGACCGTCGTACGCATCCGCGGGCGAATGCGGCGCTGAGCGCTGATCGCGCGCCCGGTTCCGCACCGCCCTCGCCCACGCAGATTAGCGACGGTCATAGACCGCCGCTACAATCACACCCGCGTCCGGCCAGTCATCGCGCGGCTGAGCGTGAGTTCATCCGCGCTTTCCAGTCCGCCGCCGGCGGGCATGCCTTGCGCGAGGCGCGTGACGCTCACCGGCAGGTCGCGCAGCAATTCCGCGAGATAATTCGCCGTCGCTTCGCCTTCCACATCACCACCGAGCGCAAGGATCACCTCGGTCGGCTGCTCGGTCTTGATGCGCTCGATCAGCGCGGCGATCCGCAAGTCGTCGGGGCCGATGTGATCGAGCGGCGAGATGCGCCCGCCGAGGGCGTGGTAGTAGCCGCGGAAGGCGCCGGTGCGTTCGAGCGGGAGGATCTCGGTAGGCTGCTCGACGACGCAGATGGCGTGGGCCTCGCGCGTGGTGTCGGCGCAGATTTCGCAGAGCGTCCCGCTAGTGAAGAAGCCGCAGCGCGGGCACGGCCGCACGCTTTGGGTGACCTCGCCGATGACCCGCGCGATCTCCCCTGCCCTCGCATCGCGCGACTGGATCATCCATAGCGCGATGCGTTCCGCGCTGCGCGGGCCGACGCCGGGCATGCGCTTGAGTTCGGCGATTAGCGCCTTGATGGCGGCAGGGTATTCGATGCGCTTCATGGGAAAAATTCCAAAGGCCAGAAGCCAAATTCCAGATAAAGGCCAAAGCGCAAAGAGAGAAATCCCAAACGTCCCGCGTGCCACAGACGCGGCTGTGAATCTGAAATTTGGCTTCTGACCTTTCTCTGGCGTTTCGCTTCTGGCCTTTGGAATTCTTTCCCGGGATTGACCTCCCGCTCGCCACCTCAATACTCCCCCGCTCTTTCAACGCCCACCCACCGATGCCCGCCAAGCTCTTCATCCCAGGTCCGATCCAGGTCTCCGAAAAAACCTTCCGCGCTTTTTGCCAGCCGATGATCGGGCATCGCAGCGGCGACTTCAAAAGGCTCTACGCAGCGATTCATCCGCAGTTGCAGGAGCTCTTCGGCACGAAGCAGCCCGTCTTCCTTTCCACCTCCAGCGCGTGGGGCGTGATGGAGGGAGCGATCCGCAATCTCGTCGGCTCCGGCAAGGTGCTGAACTGCATGTGCGGCGCGTTTTCGGACAAGTGGTTCGACGTGTCAAAGAAGTGCGGCCGGGAAGCGGTGGCGCTGCAAGTCGAGTGGGGCCAGCCGATCCGCCCCGAAGCGCTCGACGCCGCCTTGAGCGCGGGCGGATTTGATGCGGTGACGCTCATTCACAACGAGACCTCGACCGGCGTGATGTCGGATATCGCGGCGCTCGCCGAAGTGCTGCGGAAATATCCCGACGTGTGCTCGATCGTGGATAGCGTGTCGTCTTTCAGCGTCGTGCCGATCCCGATGAATGAGCTGGGGCTCGACGTGCTTCTCACCGGTTCGCAGAAGGCGCTCGCGATGCCGCCGGGGCTCGCGCTTTTCTCGGCCAGTGAAAAGGCGTTTGCGCGCGCGGAGAAGGTGAAGGGGCGCGGCTACTACTTCGACTTCCTCGAATTCAGAAAGAATCAGGAGCAGGACATGACGCCTTCGACGCCGACGATCTCGCACATCTATGCGCTGCAATCGAAGCTCGACGACATCTTCACCGAAGGCGTCGCCGCGCGGCACGCCCGGCACGCGGAACTCAACGGCATGATCCACGACTGGGTGCGCCGGCATGGCTTCGAGTTCTTCGCGCCGGAAGGTTTCCGCTCCAAGTCGCTGACCTGCGTGGCGAACAACCGGGGCATCGACGTCGCAGCCTTCCTCGCGACGCTGAAATCGAAGCACGGCTTCATCATCGACGGCGGCTACGGCAAGCTGAAAGGCGCCACCTTCCGCATCTCCAATATGGGCGATGAAACCTGCGCCACGATGACCGAACTCACCGCCGCCCTCGACGACTCGCTGCCGGGGTGATTGGGTCGCGAAACTCGAAGGCGAAAAAGCGCGAGGAGCGCAAGCAGGTGACGGCCTTCGAGTATGCGAACAGCGCAGGTTTCGCGGTCGTCACTGTCAATGCGGACGGCGGCGGGCTGCGCATCAATGCCGACCCCAACACGGTCACGATCAGCAACACGAATTTCACGAACAACATCGCGCAGGAAGACGGCGGCGCGATCAAGACGCTGGGCGGGTCGGTGACGGTGACGGGCGGCACGATCACGGGCAACACGGAGCGCCGGCACGGCGGCGCGATCTTTGGCGATCAAGATACGGCGGGCACGGGGCGATCGTTCACGATCAGCGGTGCGACGCTGCGCGGAAATATCGCGAACAGCGACAACGCGGACGGCGGCGATGGCGGCGCGATTTTCCGCGACCGCGGTGTGCTGAATATCTCGAACTGCATCATCGGCGGGACCGGCTCGGGCGAGGCAAACACGGCCACGAACGGCGGCGGCGTGGCGCACGCTTTCACCGTGGATAGCGCGGCGGGGAATACCTCGAATCAAACCACGGTCACGATCAACGGCGGCTCGATCAGCGGCAACACCGCGAGCGGCGACGGCGGCGGCGTCTATTTCAACGCGCAGACGTTCGACATCAACGCCAGCACGTTGAACATCGGCGCCACCACGCCGACGCCGATCTCCGGCAACTCGACGGGGGCCACCGGCAACGGCGGCGGCGTGTCGGTGGTCGATGCGAATGCGGCGATCAGCGGCTCGACGATCAGCGGCAACACGGCGGGCAACGGCG
>JBGSYE010000351.1:0-2109 GCA_041751075.1 Chthoniobacteraceae bacterium | reverse complement strand
CTGGTTTGGCGAGGCGCAGGCCGCGGAGCCGGCCGCCGCGGTCCGGCCGGTGGAGTGCGCGGTGCGATGAAGCTGATCGACCGGTACGTCGGCTGGCAGGTCTTCACCACGGCGCTTTTTGCCGTGGCGATTCTGAGTGTGGTGCTGGTGCTGGGCAATGTCTTCAAGCAGCTCCTCGAATTGCTCGTCAACGCGAGCGCGCCGTTCGAGCTGATCCTTTCGTTCGTCGCGTACATTCTTCCCTTTTCTCTCACGTTCACGATTCCCTGGGGCTTCCTCACCGCGGTGCTCCTCGTTTTCGGCAAGATGTCCGCGGAGAATGAATTGATCGCTCTGCGCACCAGCGGGGTGAGCATCGGCCGCATCTGCCTGCCGGTGCTGTTCCTCGCGTTGCTCTGCGTCGGCATCTGCCTGTGGATCAATGTCGATGTCGCCCCCCGGGCTCAGGTGAAGATGAAGGACGCGCTCTACCACATCGTGACGAGCAATCCCCTGGCGATGTTTGGCAGCGACAAGGTCATCGAGGAATTCCCCGGCCAGAAAATCTACGTCGAGCGCAGCAGCGGCGCGAAGCTCGAGAATCTGCACGTCTATCAGATGAACGACGACGACGACGCGATGCAGGTCGTCTTTGCCAAGCGCGGGCGAATCGAAACCGACCGTGCTGGCAAGCAACTCCTCCTTCACATCTACGACGGCCGTCTCGAGCAGCGAAACGCGGAGGCGCCGAACGAGTTTCTGAAGATCAACCGCGCGACCATGGACGAGGCGACCTTTGCCATCTCGCTGCAGGAGCTCTACGAAAAGAACAAGAAGCGCAAAGGCATGGGCAGCATGACCGTGGGGGAACTCATCGATCGTCTCGATGCCGACGACGGCGCCGTCTCGGAGCGCGACGCCAGGACTCTCGCGGCCCAGCGCTCGAGCGCGAGGACCGAGATCCAGAAGCGCTTCTCCTTCTCCCTCGCCTCGCTGGCCTTTGCCCTCATCGCCGTGCCGCTGGCCATCACCGCGCATCGCAAGGAGACGTCGATTGGTTTCCTTTTCAGCCTCGTCGTCGCCTTCGTCTATTTCCTCTTCATCATCATCGCGGATACGGTGAAGGAGAAACCGGAATTTCGCCCGGAGCTGCTCGTCTGGCTGCCGAATATCGTCTTTATGGGACTCGGGCTCGTCATGTTTTACCGCTTGAACCGAAGGTGAGCCGCGGAGCGTTGCCAGACTGGGAAATCCGTAGTGTCGCCCGAGGTCCGGCTTGGGATTCGGCGGCACGCGCGAGAGCGGCGCAAGAATCGGTCGCATGCGCGTTTAGTCTGTTGAAGGGCGATTGACGGCCCGAAGCATCCCATGATCTCACTCTCTCAAATCGTGAACAGTGTAGGAGAATCCCGGATGGAGCCCGGGCGGGGTCGCTCACAAATAGTTCGGTCATTCTGCGGCTATCGCGCGGCATCCGCGTGGCGGTAAGGTGGCCGCCTCGTTGCCGATCAAGAGTCCGCGCCAGCCTGCGGATGAGACCTTCGCATCAACCAATCTGTGGGGATAGGAAACACAACAGCCCGGGTGAGTGCCGCGTCCTGCGCGGAGGTCGATGCCATGGTCGGAGCGCACATCACCTCCGAAGCGCCGCGCACGCATTGGGAGGACTCCCATGCCCACCTGCGCTGCGCTACTTTCGAGGAGGCGCTCGAAGCGACTCGCGATCCCTACTTCCAGGCTGGGATGCCCATGGAACGCGGACCCGAGACCCTGCTGCGAGAGGTGCATGTCTATCGGGAATACTCGACGAATCTCGAACTGGCCTGGGAAGTCGTGGAAAAACTCACGCTGGCCCATGGCCCGCTGCACATCCGGCGGGAGGGGAGTCGCTGGACGGCAGCCTTCGGCGATCAGGCGGCGGCCTCGGCGGTGAGCGCGCCACTCGCCATCTGTCTCGCCGGCCTGCTGGTTTGCGGGATCGCCGTGGACCTCAGCGTGCCGGTGTAGAGCGAGCATGGCTTCCAGCCTGCTCGCGATGCGGTGACGCGGATCGCGAGTTGCCTGTGAAAAAGGACCGCGTCGCCTGGAGCCCCTCTTTCGGAGGCTCGCACCGTAGCGAGCAGGCTGGAA
>JBGSYE010000350.1:0-4455 GCA_041751075.1 Chthoniobacteraceae bacterium | reverse complement strand
CCGCCCCGCCGCCACATCCGCAGCAGCACGCCGGGCAGCAGTGTGAGGAAGACCACCGGAAAGAGCAGCCGGTAGAGCAGGAGCGCGCGCCGGGCATCGGCGGGAATGGGGCGGCAGGGCATCGGCCCCAGACGAATGCCGAATGCCGGAGGCGGACGCAATGACCGATGCGCAGCGCCCACCTCGGCTCACCCGGGGCTTACCCCGTCAAGGAATGGGGGACGAGCTCTCAGAGGCCTGCTGCGTGACGCGCAGGCGGACGAAGCGCTTCGCCGGCGACGGCAGCGTTTCATTGGCCACCACCACGCGGATCGCGTCGTCGCCCGGCGCGGAATACTCGGAGGCAAAACCGATTCCGGTCGGGTCCGCACCCCCGATGCTCTGTGTGATGATCGTCCAGCCGATCAGGTCGCTCCCCGTTTCGAGGTAGTAATTGAGATCGGTGGCGCGCGGGTCGCGACGAAAGGTGATCGTCGCGACGGTATCGGGAGTGCCGTAGGCGGCTGTGACCTCGAGGCCGGCGGTGACCGGCTGGGAATCGAACGGGGAAAAGCCGTAGGCGTATTCGAGCAGTTCGACGGTGCCGTCACCCTCGCGGTCGGCGAGGACGTCCACAAATTCTCCGACGCGAAACCGCCCGCCGTTGAACGGCGTCCGCAGCCAGCTCTCGAAGCGCGTGAGCGGTTCGGCGAGGTCGTAGTTGATCTCCAGCGAAGGCGGGCTGAACCCTTCCTGCAGGCTCATGAAGGCCACGACGGCTTCTTCCAGCACTTCATCGCCGCGGAGAATCCAGCCGGCATTGCTCGCCGGATTGGTGATCCAGCCCTGGACGTCGGCGACCAGCGCCGGCGTCGAATTGAACGCAAACGGTGTCCCGGCATACGAGCGCGTGGCCGATGGGGTCGCGACAAAAGTGCCGCCCGGCGTGGTCCACGAGCTGGTGTCAAAGAAACGCCGCACCCAGGTCGCGTCGCCGATCGTCGCCTGGGCTCCGGTGCCGACGCCGAGGCCGTTTCTCGAGGTGCCTTCGCCCCAGGTTTCGTTCAGGCGATGGAGCGACATGGTCTGGCCAAATGAGCTCGGCCCATTCTTAAAGACCTGAAGCTCGAGTCGGGCGGACCGGACGACGGCCGCCGACGGGACCTGTCCGGCGACATCGAAGGCCATGAGCGCCCGCCGGAGATACGGCCCGTGATTGGGACCCGTCCGGCCGGCCCACAGGTAGCCGAGCGCATCGCTCGGATATCCGGTCGTCGGCGGCACCGGCGTGTTCTCGGAAAAGATCGTGTTGTCGTGCGTCGGCACGAGCGTCGTGGTGGTGTTTTGCACGGGGACGAATTTGTAGATGCCGCCCGCCGGAAAGCCCGTGGTCGGCGGATCGAGGAGCAGCACTCCGGTGTTCGTCTTGAGCCCGACGTAGATTTCTCCGCTCTCGTCCTCGCCGAGGCAGAGGACGCGGTGGGTGGTGATGGGATTCGGGGTGCCGAGGAGCGGGAGGGCGTTGGTGAGAGTGAAGACGCCGCTGCCGGGTGTCGTTTCCTCCAGGCCCATGAGCCGGCCATCCAGCGTCGCACCAAGCGCGCCGTAGTCGCCGAAGACGTATTTTCCCACCAGCCCGGGGATGGCGGACCCGCGATAGACGTATCCACCGGTGATCGAGAGGCCGAGCTGCGGCAGCACCGGATTCGTCACCACGAGGGGATGCGCATATTGGGCGATCGCCTCGAGGTAAGGCCCAAGGCCGGGGTCGGCCATCGGAGTGCCCGGCGGCATGGCACTGGCGGCGCCCGAGGAGAAGAGCGGAAATTCAAAGCCCTCCTTGTAGCGCCAGCCGTAATTGCCGCCCGAGACGATGATATTCACCTCCTCGATCCGACCACCGCCCACGTCGCCGCAGAACATGCGGTTCGTACCGCCCGGCCGACTATCGAAGCAAAACTTCCACGGATTGCGCAGCCCGAAGGCGTAGATCTCCTTTTTGATCCCCGGGGTGAGGTCGTTGAAGAAGGGATTGCTCGCCGGGATGCTGTAGGTGAGCGGGCCGGCGCCGTCGGGGTCGAGCGGGTCGATGCGCAGGATTTTCCCGAGGAAACGCGTGCGGTCCTGGCTGTTGCCGAGGCCCGTGGTGGGCCGCGCGGCACTGCCGCCGGTGTGGCCGGCGTTGTTGTCGTCCTGGCTGCCGCCGTCGCCCACCCCGATGTAGAGGAAGCCGTCCGGCCCGAACTCGAGCTGGCCGCCGTTATGATTCGATTGCGGCTGGGTGTAGAGCAGCAGACGCCGCTCGGACCCCGGGAGGGCGACGTTGGGATTGCCGGCGGAGACCTCAAACTCCGCGATGACGGTGGTGCAATTCACCGGATCGCCGACCTGAGGCGGCGCTGGATCGCCCACCCCTGCGGTCTTGGTGTAGTTGAGGTAGAACTTCCGGTAGCCGGGCGACTGGGGATTGGAGAAGCCCGGATGAAAAGCCATGCCGAGCAGCCCGCGCTCGCTGTAGCCAGTGGTGAGGCCGAGGACGGGGCCACCCGCCGGCGCGCTCAGGTTCAGGAATGGCGCAGGCAGCAACATGCCATTCTGGATGATGTAGATGACGCCCGGCTGATCGCAGATGAAGAGCCGCCCGCTGCCATCCGCCGCGTTCAAGATATTCGTGGGCGAATGGATCTGCTGGAGGCAGATGGCCTTCAGCGCCGTGGTCGGAAAGGCGGCGTCGGCCTGTGGGATGGCGATCAGGAGCGAGGCGAGAGCCGCGCTGGCGAAACGGAGAGACGAGTGCATGGGATGAAGGATTGGGGGGTATTCGTGCGTGAGGGAAAACCCTCCACACGGGTGAAAACACAGCGCCGGAGAGCGTCGCTTACATCCGCGAACGCTCAAGCTAAACTTTGTATCAACCGCGCGACAGAGTCAGACCCGCTCCCGGAGCGGCTCGAAGCCGAGGTCGAAGAGATTCGCGGCATTTTCCATCATCGTCGGCAGCGACCCGAGGAAAGACTCCCAGTCCTGCTCGTTCACAAACTGCGTGTCGAACATCGCGAAGACCCCGTCGGCCACCACATTGGACGCTTCGATGAGCACCCGGATGTCCTTCTCCCAATCGGCGATCTGCGCGTAGCCGAGCGCCGCGGGGCGATTGATGAGCGGGCTGTAGGAAAAGCGCCCGAGCCAGGCGTCGCGTTCCTCCAGCGAGGGAAACTTCGCATGAACGTGCGTGGCCAGCGTGGTGACCGTCGTCTCGGGAAACTCCATGAGCGTGTAAAACCGCTGCAAGGTGTCGCGCATGATACTCCAATCGCCGGCGGTGCGGGCATTGCGCACGCCCAGCTTCACGCGCTCCGCGGTGCGGCTGAAGGTGCCGTTTTCGCCGAAAAAAGTGGCCGACATCTCATAGCCGAAGATCTCATCCCAGCGCTTGGTGCGGATCTGCTCGACGCGCAGGCTCAGCCCCTTCGCGGGATCACAGAGCTTCGCGCCGAACTCCTCGAGACGGGCCTGGGTAAAGCCGACCGGCGAAAGAAAAGGCACATCGACGTGCAGGCCGAAGATGTCGATTGGGACGATTTCCATGAGGCGGGGGAAGCTAGGGAGCGCGCAGGAATTGGCACGCCAAAAGAAATGACGAATGACGAATGACGAATCTCAGCGGCGCTTCCGAATTCGTCATTCGTCATTCGTCATTCGTCATTCGTCATTCGTCATTCCGAACACAAGACCGGGCGAAGACGGCTCGGAGATCCCGGCCGCCTTCACCCGGCATGATTCGTCGCGACTCCCGCGGCTACATCACCGGACGCAGTGCCGGATCACTCCACGGCCCCTGCCCGAGGCGATTCACCGCCGCCGCGCGGAACCAGCACGCCTTCCCCGGGATCGCCCCATTGCCCTCCCAGCGCGCCTCGCGCGGAGACGCCTTGTACTTGAATGCGCCCGGATCACTCGGATCGTCCGCGCACTCCAGCACATAGCCCGTCGCATTCGGGTCCGGCTTCCAGCTCACCTCCGAGTGCCCGGGCTCACCCGTGAAGCTCACCTTCACATTCTCCACCTGCCCCACCGGCTGCGTCGGCGTCCGCACCGACCGGACCCCGAAGCCCGTGCTCAGGATCTTCGACGCCTCGCCGCCCGTCACATTCTCCGTCACCCCGGCCAGTCCCGTCAGGGTCTGATTCCACACTGCCAGCGCCTCATCCCGCGCCGCCGCGAGTTGCAGCGCCGCCTGGCGGCATTGCTCATACGCCGCATTTGCCTCCACCAGCGCGGCCTGCGCCGCCGCAAAGGCCGCCAGCGCTGCCGCATTTCCTTCGGCGTTGGGGTTTCCCTGGCTCATATTTATGATCTCGCGACCTTTCACGCATTTCTGCGCGATCGACAGCTTCGCTGTATTCATGGCGATGATTGCCATTTTCATGATTCCTTTCTTTGGCGGAGTCGGTCCACTCCATCGCGCTCCCGAGT
>JBGSYE010000349.1:0-4931 GCA_041751075.1 Chthoniobacteraceae bacterium | reverse complement strand
GCTCTCCGGTCGCAGCAGCCGGTCCCAAAATCCGAGACGCACCAGAGGCCAGATGCAGAGCCCGTCGGCGCGCAGGGCGTTCACGTCCGCGCGCCGCTCGATCTCGGCGAGCACTTCGACGGCGCGCTTGTGGTCCACGGTTTCGCTCCGCGCCTATTTCCGCCAGCCGCGGGCCTTGATGAAGGCCGCGAGCTGCCCGCATTGATCGGACGAGAGATTCCCGAAGGGCGGACGCTCACCGCCAGGCAGCAGGTCGAACTGGTGGATCGTCTCCTTCAGCGCCCGATGCCAGCCGAGTGAGACGGCGAGCGCGAAGTAGTCGTCCTCGTATTCGCGCACGAGCTTCTCCGCCTCATCGTAGCGGCGCTCCGCGATCGCGGCGTGGAAGGCGAGTTCGATCTTTGGCAGAAAATTGCCGATGCTCATCAGCGCACTGCGCGAGCCGGCGTGATGATCGCGCAGGAAGCGCTTCATGCTGCCCCAGCCGATCAGCCCCGTCTTGTGGCTCACGCGCCGGATGATGCGGTAGCTGTACTCCGCGTCGCAGCATTCCTCCTTCATCCCCACGATGCCCGGCAGATCGGTGAGCCGGTCGAGCAGATCGAGAGAGTACTGCACCGGCCCGCCGGCGAGCCCGTTGCGCATCGCCATCTCGTGGATCATCACGCCGACGCCCGCCTCTTCGCTCACCGTCTTGAAGAACTCAAAGATCGGCTCCTCGCCGTAGAAGCGCTCGGGAAACATCGCGAGAAACGCGCCAGCGCCCACCTTCGCCGCGTGCTGGGCAAAGCGCACATTTTCGCGCGTCGAACCATCCAGCGGGCCGGCGACGATACATAGCGCGCGGCCATTCACGGCCCGCGCCACGGTTTCATTCACCGCCATCATTTCTTCGCGGGTGAGGAGATTGAAGCGGCTCGTGCCGACCGTAGTGAGGATCACCGGCACGCCTTCGCCGACGAGCCAGTCCACATAGCGCTCGAGCGCGGCGTGATCGACAGCATGATCGCCGCTCTTGAAGGGCGTGGGAATCGGCGCGACGGGGCCGCGGATGGCAGCTTTGGTTTCAGCGTGGGTCATGGGGAAAGTAGAGCGAGTGTGCCGGCAGGCCACTCGCTATGCGGAGGCGCGGATCATGGCTTCGGCGATCTCGAATTGGTAGGGGTAATCGATGTCGAACGAGCGCTCCGGTGGCATCGCGTAGCCGACCAGTGGCGGGGTGAAATAAGTGTGCTCGGCGAGGAAGCGCTCCACCCGCCCGCAGTAGATCGAGCCATTCGGATGATGCAGCGTGCCGAGCGACTGGCTGCGGGTGCTGAAGGCGTAGGTGTCCGGCTCACGAATCGCGAGCGCCTGTGTCGCGGGATCGAGGGTCATCGCGAGCTGTGGCGGAAAGTCGTACGCCGTCACGCCCACGACGAACGCCTCGGGATGCTCCACGCTCAGCGCCATCGCGGCACGCACATCCTCCGCGGCGCGGAACGGGCACGTCGGCAGCAGTCCCGCGAAGTGCTCGTGCTGCGGCGTGCGCCGGAGGAATTCATCGAGCACCTCCACGAACTTCGTCATGTCGTCGCTCAAGTGCTCCGGCCGGCGGTCCGCGCGGACGCCGCAGCGCTCGGCGAGTCCGAGGATCTCCGCGTCATCGGAGGACACCGCGATCTCCGCGAAGCAGCCGGAGTCGCGCGCATTGTCGATGGTGTAGGCGAGCAGCGGTTTGCCGCCGAGCAGGCGCAGATTCTTGCGCGGAATGCGCTTCGATCCGCCGCGGGCGGGGATGAGACAGACGGCGGACATCAGGCCGGTTGCGCGATCGGCGCGCGGCGCTGGAGGAGGCGCTTCGAGAGCTGGATGCAGGGCTTTTCCACGAGCAGATAGCTGAGCACGCCCGCGACGATGCAGAGACCGAAGCTGGCGGCGAACTTCACCGCGCCTACGTCGAGCGCGGTTCCGGCCACGGCACGATTCACGAGTTGGAAGACCGGGAAGTGCAGCAGATACCAGCCAAAGGCGATCACGCCGGCGAGCCGCAACAGCCCGCTCATGAGCAGCGCTCCGAAGGGCCGGTAGCCGTGCAGCGTCGCCAGCAGCAGAAGCGCGAAGACCGCGCCGTAGCCGACGGAAAAATCGCGCACGCCAAAGGCCGGATGCGACCACCAAAGAAACCGCTGCGCCACCGCTGCGAGCGAGCCGAGCGCCACCACCACCGCCAGCGCGGCGAGCGCGGGCTCGAGCCATCTCCGCTGCCGGGAAAACCAGTCGCCGACCGCCGGCGACTCATGCAGCCAGGCCGCGAGCACGCCACACAGGAAGACATCGACGAACTGCCCCGCATGAGCGATACGCGCCACCTTCAACGCCGCCGAAGCCGGCAGCCAATGCCAGATGACGGCGAGATACCAGGCCCCGTAGGCGAGCGCGGCGAGCACGAATGCGATGGCCGCCGGACGCCCCCACCGGACCAGCGCAGCGACGAGGAAGGGCATCGCAAAGTAGAACTGAAACTCCGCGGCGATCGTCCAGAAGACGCTGTCGCCTTGCAGGAAGGTGAGGTGTCGCAGGTAGCCGGCCCATCCGTCTTTCACATGGAGAAAACGCAGATCGAGAACACCGGTGCTCTGCTGAATCCCAAAGACCGCACTCACCACCAGCGCGTAAAGCGGGAAAATGCGAAAAAAACGCCGGACATAGAATTCGCCCGCGCTCTGCCGCCGCCGGAGCAAGGTGTGCGCGAGCAGGAATCCGCTGAGCACAAAGAAGAGATACACGCCGAGATGCCCGATGCCTTGGAAATGCAGCCACGGTGCGATCGCTTGATCCCGCCCGCTGCTGTGGCTGAGGAAGACGGTGAGCACCGCGACGCCACGCACGCCGTCCATCGCGGCGAGTTTGCCGCTGCGCGTGGTGTCTTCAAAGAGCCGCCCGGCGAGCCAGCGGAGCATGGATGATTACTTTCGCGCCTCAGTCTGGTGTGCGGACGCCGGCGAGCGTCCAGCCCCTCGTTTGTAGCGGCGGTCTGCGACCGTCGCTCGCCTCCGCCCGCGAATGTTTGCGAGGGTCATAGCCCGCCGCTACAAACGGCCACGGCCTCGATGATGGCATCGCAGACGCGGTCGATCTGCGCCGATTCGAGATCCTTGGAAGTCGGCAGGCTCAGACCGCGCGCGGAGAGCCACGTCGAGACCGGATACTCCGCGTCCGGCGCTTGCGGATACGGCGGCTGCAGATGCAGCGGAAAGAAAAGATTCCGCGTCTCCACGCCATGCTGCGCGAGCTCGCGGACGAGACGATCGCGATTGAGCCCCGCCTGCGCTTCATCCAGCACGATCGAGTACAGCCAGCAGATGGCGTCCGCCCAGGGCTCGGCGGGCGGCAATGTGATGCCGGGCAGGCCGCGCAGGCGCTCCGTGTAGTGCCGCGAGATCTCGCGGTGCCGCCCGAGGAAGAAGTCGATGCGCTCCATCTGCGCGAGCCCGATCGCGGCCTGGATGTTGGTCATGCGGTAGTTGAAGCCGGCCTCGACGTGCCAGTAGCGCCGCCCTTTCTCCATGCCGTGATCGCGCAGGATCTGCATCCGCCGATGCAGCGCGGGGTCGCTGGTGAAAACCATCCCACCCTCGCCGGTGGTGATCACCTTGTTCGCAAAAAAACTGAAGCAGCCTGCGTCGCCGATCGTGCCCACGAGGCGCCCCTTGTACTTCGCTCCGAGCGCCTCGGCACAATCCTCCACGACGCGCAGCCCGTGCTGTCGCGCGATCTCCATGATCGGGTCCATGTCGCACGGATGTCCGTAAAGATGCACCGGCATCACCGCCCGGGTGCGCGGCGTGATCTTCCGCGCAAACTCCGCCGGATCGAGCGTCCAGGTGCCGCGCGTCACATCGGCGAGCACCGGAGTCGCGCCGCAATGGATGACGACATTGGCCGAGGCCGCGAACGTCAGATCCGGCACGATGACTTCGTCACCCGGCCCGATGCCGAGCGCGACGAGTGCGAGGTGCAGCGCGGTGGTTCCATTCGAGACCGTGAGCGCCTCGCGCACGCCATGAAAGTTCGCGAAGGCCTGCTCGAACTGCGAGACGTAGCTGCCCTGCGAGGAGATCCAGCTCGTGGCGATGCAGTCGCTCACGTACTTGAGTTCATTGCCGCCGAGCGATGGCTGCGTGACGGGCAGCTTCCAGAGTTCCGCCCACGAGAGGAATTCCACCGGTCGCCCCGCGTTGTCGAGGATCGGGAGGTGGCGGATGTTTTTGCTGAGCAGCCGCAGATTCTCCTCGTGGCTCGCCGATGCGCGGCCTGTGGTGAATTTCCGATTCATCCAGCGCGCCGCGGCATCGTCGAGCACCGCGCCGGCGAGCAGCGCGCGGCGGACGTCTCCGTCGGTGAAGAGGCCCCGCAGTACCCCCGCATCATCGACGAGGAAGACCGCGCCAGAGACGCCGCCATTGAGCCGTTCGAGCGCCTCGCGCAGCGTCGCGGACTGCGGGAGGAGATTGCGCTGGATGTCTTTGCTCACGGAAATGGATGCGTCATCACGCGAGGGCCTGCGTGAGAAGATCGCGCTGCTCGACGAGGCCCGCGGGGTCGAGCCCGGCAACTTCGATCGCAACCGGCGCGTCCGGACGGGCGCGGAGGCTGTCGAGAAACCAGGAGTCCTCGCGACACGGGCGGTTTTGATCGGTGATGCCATCGTTGTCGCTCACATGCCATGCGCCGATGTGCGGAGCGACCGCGGCGGCAAAGTCCCGCGCATCGAAGCCCAGCGCGGTGGCGGAGACTTTGGCGTGGCCCGTATCGAAGAGGATGCCCAGCGCCGGATCGGCAATCTCATTCACCATCCACAGCGTCTCGGCGGCGTCGCAGCACAACAGCGGATTTGCAGGCTGACGCGCGAGATACCGCGGCGAGAGGACATTATTCTCCACGAGCAG
>JBGSYE010000348.1:0-2252 GCA_041751075.1 Chthoniobacteraceae bacterium | reverse complement strand
CCGCTACGCGCCGTCTTCTGCAACCAATCCCGCTCTTCATCAGTGAGTTTTACAGGCAATGCAATTCGCATCCACCGAATCTAACAGACGACGATTTACAGAGAAGCTTATTCTTGGCTGATTGTGACGGACTACACTAGGAACAACGCGTTTGGGGACAAGTCTGAGGGTACACCCGGCAGGCTGATCGCCAATGGGGGCAGGAGAGTGAAGGATGAACTGAAGCGTATTCGCCCGATTGATCCGGGGAGTCTTCCCACACCTGCACTGGAAATCTTCAACAACGCTTCACGGTTCTTTTCGCAAGAAATCTGAATCGCACCCCCTAACTACTTTGCGGACGGCGTTGGAGGCTGGCGGCGCACTATGAACACGCCCCACACCCTCGCCACCGGAGCAGCCACAGCGACCACGCGCATTCTCGAAGCACCGATAGCGCCGTGCGCTCTTACGACCACAGCTCCAGTCGTCGCGTCACCTGTAGTGTCATTGATTGAGTTCGCCTCGGTAAAGGACGCCACTCGGCTGTTTTCGCTCTCCCGGAGCACGCTTTACGATCTTGAGAAGCGAAAGTTGATTCGCTTCGTGCGAGTGCGAAGACCGGGAAACGCTACAGGCCGTACGCTGGTAGTGTGCGAAAGTCTGCGAAATTTCCTCGCGGAGTGCGCCGCTGAGAACGAGGCGACTGCCGGCGGACGCCCGGCAGCGCAAGGCAAGAACGCGGGCGATGGAGGGATGGGCCATGTTTGACCTGGATGCCATCAAAGCCGGGCTGCCGGACTATCTCGCGCGCATCGGTGCCGAGCCGCGCATCACCGGAGACAAGCTCGTGTGCCGATGCCCGCTGCACGAAGACCGCAATCCGAGCTTCTCTGCGGAGCGGAAGGCGTCGGGTGCATGGGAATGGTTCTGCCATCCTTGCCAAGTCGGCGGAATAATCGTGGACCTCCACATCAAGCGCACGGGCCTTGGAGTTTCCGAGGCAGTCCGAGAACTCGCCGCGATACTCGGCGAGGACGCTGCTCCAGCAACCTCGCCACCCCGGCCGCGCTGCGGAACGATTTCGACAGCACCGTTTCCGCCAATTCCGCCCCAGGCGATACGGGCCTGGTTCGAGGGAATCGCCTACCTCGAAGCGCACCCGGAGCACGTCGCAGAACTCGCAAAGTGGCGTGGTTGGCCATTGTCCTGGGCGCGATACCTCGTCGATTGCGCCTCCATTTCCGCGCCCCTCAATCACGGGCGACGCGGGACGGCCTTCCTCGTAAGCGCTCCGCTGAGCGTCGGCGGACGGCTCGCAATGCGCGACATCGGATTCCACATCCGGCTGAAGCCGCGCGACGGCGAGCGCGCGAGTTGGCGATTCGTTCCAAACGAAAGGGAGCATGGCCAGCGGACCCCCGCCTTCCCGTTCGTCATCAATGCGGGCTGGTTCGAGACGGCGCGGCTCCTTGTCATTGCCGGCGGCCAGTGGGACGCACTCACCTTCGCGTTCGCGGCGGGATGGCTTGGGGAGGGGCGCGTGTGGCCGGACGGCGTGTGCGTCATCGGGTTGCGCGGCGATGCGAGCAGTAGCTCATTTCTCGACGCTTTCGAGCCCTTCTGGCCACGCGGTGCAGACTGCTTGCTGTTGCCGGACGCCGACGCGAGCGGCAGCAAATGGCACGAAGGCACCGATTCATTCGCAGACCGTCTTTCTCGCCGATGCAACAAAGTGGTTGTCGCTACCTGCGAAGGGCACAAGGACATCAATGATCTCTATCGAGCGGAAAAAATCACGGCGGAGCAGGTGGTTGACTATCTGGCCACGCAAGGAATGCCACTGGCGCTCGGAGGAAAGCCATGAGTGTCACGGTCGCAAAACCACTTCCCCTGCAAACGATGAAGGTCTTGGA
The DNA here is from genome assembly GCA_041751075.1 of Chthoniobacteraceae bacterium. Taxonomy (GTDB): domain Bacteria; phylum Verrucomicrobiota; class Verrucomicrobiia; order Chthoniobacterales; family Chthoniobacteraceae; genus JANNXQ01. The sequence continues at coordinate 357 of JBGSYE010000348.1, read as the reverse complement.
GGGCGTCAGAGCAGAGCAGGCTGCGACCGAATCCCAAAGAGCGGCGAGCGGGAGGGGAACGAAAACGAACGAAGGCCCGAGCGCGGCGGAAATCGCCGGCAAACTATCCGCTGCATTGCTCACCGGTCTGGAAATGGCGGCCTTGGAAATCTCGCCCCGTCCCCGGCTGCTTGGTCCGTGGATGTTTGAACCTAAATCCCGCAGTTGAGGTTTCATGTGATGCGACGGCGAGCCAGTGGGCGGGGCTGAGCGGATGTTCCAGCAGAGGTAGCGCTCGAAGGTCTGCTGGATTTCCAACTGCGGCGCAGTTCGGGCCAGCCACCGCTCGAGCCGCTGGTAGGCTTGGCTCAGCGCTGC
>JBGSYE010000347.1:0-5259 GCA_041751075.1 Chthoniobacteraceae bacterium | reverse complement strand
ATGATCCCCGCCAGCCGGGCAAACTTCGCTCCACTGGCCCCGCTCCTCTCAAACTCATCGAGCAACGCCTCGCGCCGCTGCTTCGGCACCCGCACCCGGCCACGGCTGTCCTGCTTCAACACTTCTGCTCGCACGATCGGGGATGTCATAGGCACCCATGCTCTGACATCTCTCACGCCCCCGCTACTGGCGCCTCAGCGGACGCTTACGTCGCGACTGCGCCGAATCTGACCATCCGCGGGACGGGCCTCGCGCAACCATTCTCGCATGATGGCGCGGGAACCACCCAGGCTCTCAATTCCTCGATGACGCGCACCGATGCGACCGCGGCTCCGCGGACGTTTTACAGGGTGATCAGTTCGCTCGCGCCGTAGCAGGGGAGCGCCGCCCGGTTACGCCGCGTCCTTGTCCTGCTTCTTCCGAATCAGCGGCGCCCTTTTGCCTTCGATCACCGCGCGATTGACCGTCACGTCGGCGACGTCCTCTCGGCTGGGGATGTCGTACATCACATCGAGCATGACGCGTTCAAGGATGGCGCGCAGGGCGCGGGCGCCGGTGCCTTTCTCCGCGGCCTGCTGGGCGAGTGCGCGCAGGGCGTCCTTGGTGAAGGTGAGATTCACGCCTTCCATCGCGAGCAGTTTGGAGAACTGCTTGATCATCGCATTCTTCGTGTCCGTGAGGATCATCACCAGCTCGTCCTCGGAGAGCTGATCGAGCGCGGTGACGACCGGGAGGCGGCCGATGAACTCGGGGATCATGCCGAAGCTCAGCAGGTCTTCGGGCTCGGTGAAGCGGAGGATTTCGCTCGACGGCACTTCGGCCTCGATGACCTCGCCGGATTTGAGCGTCGATCCGAAACCGAGCACCTTTTTGCCGCGCCGCTTTTCGATGATCTTGTTGAGCCCGACGTAGGCGCCGCCGCAGATGAAGAGGATCTTTTCGGTGCTCACCTGGATGTACTCCTGGTGCGGATGCTTGCGGCCACCTTGCGGCGGGACGTTGCAGGTGGTGCCTTCGAGGATCTTCAGCAGCGCCTGCTGCACACCTTCACCGCTCACGTCGCGGGTGATGGAGACGTTGTCGGTCTTGCGCCCGATCTTGTCGATCTCGTCGATATAGACGATGCCGATCTCGGCGCGCTTCACATCGTAGTCGGCGCTCTGAAGCAGGCGCAGGATGATGTTTTCCACGTCCTCGCCGACATACCCGGCCTCGGTGAGGGTGGTGGCATCGGCGATGCAAAAGGGCACGTCGAGGATGCGCGCGAGCGTCCGGGCGAGGAGGGTCTTGCCGCTGCCGGTGGGGCCGATGAGCAGGATGTTGCTCTTCTCGATCTCGACTTCGCCGAGCGGATCCATCTGCACGGCGCTGCCGCCGGCGCCGATGCTCTGATTGTGCAGGATGCGCTTGTAATGATTGTGAACCGCAACGCTGAGGACCTTCTTCGCGCGCTCCTGGCCGATCACGTACCCATCGAGGGCCCGCCGGATTTCCGCCGGCTTCGGCACGCGCAGCGTGGTGGATTGGCGCCGGGCGTCCTCGTTGAGTTCCTTGTCGAGGATGCCTTTGCAGACATTGATGCAGCTATCGCAGATATAGACGCCCGGTCCTGCGATGAGCTTGCGGACTTCCGCGTGGCTCTTGCCGCAGAAGCTGCACATCGTGAGGTTGGAAGCGCGGGCCATCTAGTGAAGAAAGTTCAAAGCTCGAAGCTCGAAGCTCGAAACACACACGGAATCGAAGCTGGAAAGGGCGGCGAAACCGGCAGGCTCGCGATGGGAAGGATTTCTGATTTTCTGAATTCTCTTCATTTTGTTTCGAGCTTCGGATTTCGAGTTTCGAGTTTCCGCCGCCGTTAGTCCTCTTTCTTCGAGCTGGCGCCCTCCTCGTCGGTGGCGTCGATATGCTTGAGTTCCTTGCGCGAGCGCACGACTTCATCCACGAGGCCGTAGGCCTTGGCTTCGTCGGCGGTCATGTAGTAGTCGCGATCCGAATCATCGCGGACCTGCTCATCCGACTTGCCGGTGCTCTGGGCGAGGATGTGGATGAGCCGCTTCTTGAGCTTGTACATGTACTCCACCGTCCGCTCCACGTCGCTCGCGGTCCCCTGGGCGCCACCACTGACCTGGTGGATCATGATGTCCGAGTTCGGCAGCGCGAACCGCTTGCCTTTCGTCCCAGCAGCGAGGAGCACGGCGCCCATGGAGGCGGCCATGCCGATGCAATAGGTGTTCACGTCGCAGGTGAGGAACTGCATGGTGTCGTAGATCGCCAGTCCAGCACTGACCGAGCCACCGGGAGAGTTGATATAGATACTGATGTCCTTCTTGCCGTCTTCCATCTGCAGGAAGAGGAGCTGGGCGATCACCGAATTGGCCACCCCGTCGTCGATCGCGGTGCCGAGGAAAATGATCCGATCCTTGAGCAGCCGGGAGTAGATGTCGTAGCTGCGCTCCCCGCGTCCGGTCTGCTCGACCACGTAGGGGATATAGTAGTTGGAACGGGGTGTCGCGAGGCTGCTTCGGGGCTGGATGATCATGGATTGGATTCGTTCCGCAGGTTCCGGGCTAGGCCCCGGCGGGAGCGGTCGTGACGCTAGCGTTGGCCGCAAGGAAATCAAGAACCTTGGCCGTGAGGATCTCTTCTCCGATCTGCTCCAGAGCGTCGCGCTTCTGCAGTTCCTTGAGCATCTTTTCGTAAGTCATTTCGTACCGCTCGGCGAGCGCCGCGACGCGGCCATAGAGTTCTTCGCGGCCCACCTTGAGGCCCTCCTTCTCGGCGATCCGGAGCAGGACAAAGGTGCCCTTGATCCGCTCCCGGGCGCTGGTCGCCGCGGTGCCGACGAGTTCCCTTTCATTCTGCTGGAGCACTTCGTCCGCGACTCCGCGATCGTGATTTTCCTTCACGATCTCGCGCAGGATGCGCTGAGTCTCCTGCTTCACCAGATTCTGCGGCAGCTCGCACTCCACATGCCCGAGGAGCTGGCGCATGATCTCCCGGCGCTTCGCGGCTTCCGCCTGATTCTTCTTCTGCTGCACGAGCTCCTCGCGAGCCATGGTGCGCAGATCTGCGATGGTTTTACCCGAGACCACGGACTCCGCAAAGGCGTCGTCGAGCGCGGGCATTTCCTTGCGCTTGATTGCCTTGAGCGTGACCTCGTAGTTGATCGTCTGCCCCGGCATCTCCGGCACGGGAAAATCCGCCGGGACGACGATGTCGAACTTGCGGGTCTCACCGACATTCATCCCCACGAGATTCGCGGCGTAGCCGGGAAAAAACGCCTCGGGCGTCATCCGGATCCAGAAGTCGTCATTCGCCGAGAGCGGCTTGCCGGCTTTGGGAAAAACGTCATGCACCCGCTTGCCGTCGATCATCCCCTTGTAATCCACGACGACGAAGTCATCCATCTCCGCGGCGCGGCCCTCCACGTCCGCGAAGTCCGCATTCTGATCACGCAGCTCCTCCAGCGATTGCTCCACATCGGCGTCGGCGACTTCGCTGGCCGGTACGGTCACGGGCAGGCCCTTGTATTCTGGAAGCTGGAAGTCTGGATGCGTCACGACCGTTGCCGTGAACGAGAGCCCCTTGTCGTCGGCAAACTCCACGTCCTCGACATTCGCCACCTGGAGCACACGGAGCTTCTTGTCGGCGATGGCGCTGCGCGTCGAATCGCCGAGGAGCTTTCGCTCGAGTTCCTCCCGGATCTCCTTCTTGTACTTCCGCTCGATCACGGTCCGCGGGGCCTTGCCCGGCCGGTAACCCGGAAGCTTCGCGAGCTTCGCGTAGTCGTTGATGATGGAATCGCGCGCCGCCGAGACTTTTCCCGGCTCGACTTCGATCCTGAGGGTGGCGAGGCAGTTCGGGAGTTGTTCGACGGTGACGTTCATAAGGCGAGGCGGAAAAGGGCGACGAAGATAGCGGCTGGCGGGGGGTTGCAAAGAGCGAAGTTCGGTCCGTGAATCCAACCGCTGAATCGCCCGCCATGACCCTCGCTGAAAAGGAAAAAACGCTGATCGCCCGCTACGCGCTCGTCGAGAATCCGCACGAGCGGCTTGCAGCGGTGGCCGAACGCGCCCGGAAGATGGCGCCACTCCCCGAGAGCGCCCGCACCGACGCGCACCGGGTGCCAGGCTGCGCCTCGCGCGTGTGGCTGCATGGTGAAGTCATCGACGGCTTCTGCCGCTACCGGCTCGATGCCGATTCCACGCTCGTGAAAGGCCTCGCGGGGTTGCTCTGCGAACTTTACGACGGCGGGCCGCCCGCGGAGATCGCTGCCTTCGACACCACCGCGCTCGAAGCCCTGCGGCTCACGGAGAATCTCTCACCGACTCGGCAGCACGGTCTCGCGCAGGTGCGGCGCGCCATCCAGGCCTTTGCAGCAGCGGCGGAGAATCCCGCGCCATGATCGACGCGCACAACCATCTCCACGATGCGCGACTGGCGCCGCAGCGCGCGCAGATGCTCGATGAACTCCAGCGCCTCGGCATCGAGCGCGCCGTGGTAAATGGCACGCGGGAGAGCGACTGGCCCGCCGTAGCCTCCCTCGCGGCGGAAACACCGTGGGTGCTCCCGTCCTACGGATTGCACCCGTGGAATGTCCGCGAACGCTCCCCCGATTTCCTCGAAACGCTCGCCCGACTGCTGGACGCGCAGCCCGACGCCGCAGTCGGTGAGATCGGGCTCGATCGCTGGATCGAAGGGCACGACCTCGACGAGCAGAGCGAAGTCTTCCGCGCCCAACTTGCGCTCGCCACCGCCCGTGAACGAGCCGTGACCATCCACTGCATCCGAGCCTGGGGAGCGCTCTGGGAAATCCTGCGCACGCACCCGCTGCCGGCGCGCGGATTTCTGCTCCACGCCTACGGCGGTCCGTGGGACATGACACGCGGGTTCCTCGATCGCGGCGGGTACTTCTCTTTCAATCCGTACTTCCTGCACGAGCGGAAGGAGGCGCAGCGCGAGGTCTTCCGCCGGCTGCCGGCCGATCGGATCCTCATCGAAACCGACGCCCCCGATCTTGCGCCACCACCGGAGCGGAACACACACCCGCTCAAAGATGCCGATGGCCGAGCCATCAATCACCCCGCAAACATCTCTCTCGCCTACCGCGCCCTCGCGGAATTGCGCGGCATCGAGGTCAAAGACCTCACCGCACAAGTCCGGGAAAACTTTGCGCGGATTTTCGCGCCGTAGAGCGAGTGTGCCTTCCAGGCCACTCGCTATCTTCACGGACCGAGGTAGCGAGTGGCCTGGAAGGCA
>JBGSYE010000346.1:0-2687 GCA_041751075.1 Chthoniobacteraceae bacterium | reverse complement strand
TGCTTTGCGACGGCGCCCAAGGTCCGCGCGTTTTCCAGCATCCCTTCCTCCTCGATCACCACGAGCACTTCATTGGCCCCGGAGGAGACGAGCGGCGTGCCGCCGAATGTGGTCCCGTGCGAGCCCGCTCCGAGCAGATCGCAGAGCGCGATCTTTGCGCCGGTCTTTAGCGTGGCCGCGCGGTCGCTCACCCAGATCGCGCCGAGCGGAAAGCCGCCGGCGATCCCCTTCGCCCACGAGATCGCATCTGGCATCACCTCCGGTGCGATCGAGCGCCAGCCGCACCAGTCGCCCGTCCGGCCCAGCCCGCACTGCACTTCGTCGAACATGAGGAGCAGCCCGTGAACGTCGCACGCAGCCCGCGACGCGCGGAGAAACTCCGGCGTCGCCGGCACGACTCCGCGCTCCCCCTGAATCGACTCCAACAACACCGCGACGACGCCGGGGGTTTCCAAAGCCGCGAGCAGCGCCGGTTCATCGTTGTAAGCCACATGGAAGAATCCCTCGACCGCCGGCTCGAATCCCTTCTTCACCTTCTCCTGCCCGGTCGCGGCGATACCCGCGAGCGTTCTTCCGTGAAAGGAACCGTCCATCGTGACGATGGTGTGCCGGTTCGATTCGACGCCCACACATTCCCCGACGGTATGGCGCGGTGCCGGCGGCTGCGTCTCGTTGCCAAATTTCCGCGCGAGCTTGAAGAGCCCTTCATTCGCCTCGGCGCCACTATTGCAGAAGAAGACCTTGCCGCGCGGCGGCTCCGGCGCGCAGGTGAGCCGCACGAGTCGCTCGGCGAGCAGCGCCTGGGGACGCGTGTAGTAGAGATTCGAGGTGTGGACGAGTGTCGCGATCTGCTCCTGCATCACCCGCACGACTCGCGGATGGCAGTGGCCGATGGAGGTCACGGCGATCCCCGCGCCGAAATCGAGGTAGCGTTTCCCCGCTTCATCCCACACCTCCGAGCCCTGCCCGCGCGCGAGCCGCAGATCGAATCGCGCATACGTCGGGATGACGTAGCGGTCATAGAGTTCGCGCGTGGGAGTCGGGTGGTCCGTCATGAGAGGGCGCAGAAGCTAACGGCGCGGCGCGCAATTGCACCGGAAAAATGCCGCGCTCCGTATGACACGCCGGGCCGACAAACGGCTTGAAGTCAGGGGAGGCGGCGCCCATCGTCCGCGTCCGCTTTTTCACTCTGCTCCCACTGGTTTGTCACTCGCCGCGAACGAAATTCATCCTGACGAAGTCCGCACCCTCGCTGAGGAATTTGAGGGGCGCTCGCTCCCGGACATCCTGCGCTGGGCTTGGGAGCGCTTTGGGGAGCGCGCGGCCGTCGGGACCAGCTTTCAGGGCGCGGGGCTGGTGATGATCCATCACGCAGTCCAGGCCGGACTCCCGTTCCCCGTCTTCACGCTCGATACGCAACTCCTCTTTCCCGAAACCTACGATCTCAAGCGGCGGCTCGAAGAATTCTTCGGCTTGAAAATCGAGGGCCTGCTCGCCGACGAAACACCAGAACAGCAGGCGGCCAGTCTCGGCCCGGAACTCTGGAAGACGAAGCCGGACACCTGCTGCACCCTGCGCAAAGTAGTCCCGCTCCAGCGCAAGCTCGAGACGCTCGCCGTGTGGATGACCGGTGTGCGCCGCCAGCAAAGCGACACCCGCGAGAGCACCCGCATCCTCGAACTCTACCACTTCGATGTGCTGCGGGATCGCTACATCCTGAAGCTCAATCCGATGGCCCCGTGGTCACGCGACGCCGTCTGGGCTTACATCAAAGAGCACAAGATCCCGTACAATGCGCTGCACGATCGCGGCTATCGCTCGATCGGCTGCTGGCCCTGCACCCGTCCCACCGATGCGGGAGAAAACGAGCGCGCCGGCCGCTGGACAGGCTTCGACAAAGCCGAGTGCGGTATCCACACCTTCCTCGGAGACAGCATCTGACAGTTCAGTGCCCCCGCGCGCCAGACCTCTGGAGGTGAAGGCGGCGTGCCGGCGAGGCGCCACGCATCTCCCGCCTGCCACCGGGCCCTAGCATTGCAAGTGCTTGTCTTGCATTGCATGACCCTCACCCTCCAGCAGATCGAAGAACGCAAGGAACACCTCCGGCAGGAAATCCTCGAACGCGAATGCCTCCTGGCCACACTCGAGGTCCTGCGCAAGCACGTCGCCGCCAGTGGTGGCTCGAAGACGATCGACCTCGGCACCCTTTTCCCCGGCTGGCTCCCGGAGCGGGAGGCGGCGTCTCCCATCCGGCAGGTGACGCTGCTGGAGGCCGCGCCCCAGGCCTTGCCGCCACCGCCGCCACCCGAGCCCTACATTCACCCGGAGCTGAAGAAGATCGGCGATTGGCACGGAGCCAACACCATGAGGGTCGAGTGGGCCATCGCGCGCCTGACGGGCGACTACACCCTGCAGGACATCCAGGCGCTCCTCGCCCGCGAAGGCCGCCACCTGCAAGGGGCCGAAATCTCCGTGATCCTCTCGCGCCTGAAGAAGCGCGGAAAGATCGTGGAGATTCGCCCCGGCATCGGTCGCAAGCCCACGATCTTCCGCAAAGCGCCCGAGGCCGGCAGCAGCGAGACAGCGGCCGCTGCCTGAGCAGGGTCGGCGAGCGCCGAGTCCTTCGTCGGACTCGTTTCCGTGGCTTCCCGCGCCGTGATGCCGAGCAAGAGCGCGGCATCTCGCGA
>JBGSYE010000345.1:0-3403 GCA_041751075.1 Chthoniobacteraceae bacterium | reverse complement strand
ATATCCGCTTGCAGGCGGAGCGGGCGCGTTTCTTCTCGCTGTGCATCCGTGGCACATCCGCTACAGCTGCGACGCCCGCTGCTACACCATTTTGTTGCTTCTCGTCACTGTGGCGCTCCTGCTGCTCACGTGCGCGCTGCGACACGGCCTGTGGCGACATTGGGTGGGCTACGGAGTCACGGTTTTCCTCGCGCTCTGGTCGTTCCCTTACGCCCTTTACCTCGTTGCATTCCTAGGTCTGGCGGCGATCGGAGCGATCCTCGTGGATGGCCGGCGAGGCGGGCACGCAAAGACTCAGATCGCTCGGCTTCTCGCCGCGAATGCGCTGGCGGCAATGCTGCTCCTGCCAATGGTCGCGCCCCACATGCTGCAAGTGCGGCACTGGAGCAGCTATGCCCAGAACGAGGGCATCACGAGGGTCAAAAGCTTCCGCCGCGACCTCTGGTCCGCAATCGCCATCGGGGTGCCGCATCGCTACGGAAAGGGAGACACCAGCGACCGCTACCCAACGCTGGAAAGTCTCACAAAAGACAGCCGGTGGAACTTTCGTGTGGCTCGAAGGCTAATCCCCGCGCTGATGGCGCTGGGCTTCCTGGCTCTGCTGCTGCGCCGCGATCCCAAGCGCTGGCTGGTGCTCGCGCCGGCCTTCGCGGCTGTCGCCGCAATCAGCATGGCGGTATGGACAGGGCAATTTCTCTATTTGCGATTTGTAATCTACGCGCTCATTCCAGTGGTGTTGCTGACCCTTATCGGGATCGAGTCGATTGCACGGTTCACTAAACGCTTCCTACCGGAGCGACCGCGCCCAATCCTCGCGCCGTTTCTGCTGCTGCTGGCGCTGATCGGCTACTATGAAATGACACGAATGCCGCGCCTCCCGCTGCTGTCCCGCCCGATCGCCCCAACTCGCGAGGCGGCAACTTTCATGCGCGATCAGGCGGGAGACGACCCTCTCAGCGTGATCCGAGCGGGCTACCTGTCGGCCGGGGCGCCGACTCCGATCTATGATCCCTGGCTGATCCTGCTTCGAGACCCCGCCCAGGTGGATATCTATTCGGAGGAGGCGGCGCGCCAGGGGAAGCCGTTCTTCATCTGCTTTTTCGACAATCCTACGAAGGAGAAAAAAATAACAAAGCGCATGCAGTTCCTGCTCGACGACCCGAACTTCAAGGAGGTGGCCCGATTCGACGGATCGGAGCCAAAGTGGACCTACTGCGTGCTCGAATATTCAGGCCCGGCAGGCGCGAAGCCGGTGTCAATTCCTTATGGAAATTGGTTTGTCATCAATCATGACAATCCCGACTCGGACGAGATACCCGTCGCGGCCGAATAATCTAATCGGTCCCGCTGACCTCTTCTTGGTCGGCTTTCGCGCTCCGGTCATATTTCAATTTCCACGCGGGGAACTCGGGGTGGAGCGTCAGGCTGACAACGCGCACAGCAAGCAAAATGGAGATGATGGCGTGGACAGCGAAATGGGTCCAACCCGCTGGGCCCATTCCGATGCGGCGGCGAAGCCAGTCGCACGCGAAAACGAGCGTCGCCGCCAGTGGCAGATAAAAGGCCAGCATGAACCGGTCGCCGGCGGCGAATGGATGGTGCCACCCCGTCGCAAGCACATAGATCGTAAACACGCCCATCGCGAAGAGCGCGATGAACACACTCGATGGCTCGAGTGCGTTCACCCCGCGCCGCCACGCAATGGCTGCCAGCGCCGCCAGCAGCGCGAACAACAGAATCAGGTAAATGCCACGGAACAGGAGCAACCCGCGTTGGCCTTTTTTGCCGGGCTCAATGCGCCACAGTTCACGGCCGCGCAGCTTTTTCTCCGCCTTGAAAAAGGTGCGAAACTTCGCCTCGACTCCCGTGGAGAATCGCTGCCACGCCTGCTCCCCCGTGTGCGTGCGGAAGTATGAGACCGGCGAGGGTCGCTGGTCGGGCGTCAGTGTGCGCATCGCGGAGTTGTAGCGGTCGTGAAACGCCTGCTTCTCGGGGCCCGGATCCATCCACGTCCAGTATTTGTGCAGATGATGGAAGGGGTCGTTGAAAACGCGCTGCGCATACATCATGCGCGGCGCCAGCACAGCGCCAGCGGCAACGGCGCAAATCAGCATCCCGACCGCGTGATTCCGAACCGACCACCCGCTCTCCTTTTTCAGCCACGCCCAGGCGAAGCGCGCACTTGTGACGAGGATGAAAATGAGCACGAACGGCATGCTCGACGGCTTCGCGAGATAGGCGAATCCCACCGCCAGCCCAAAGAGCGCGTAGAGCCAAAGCCTGTTCCGCGCGAGGATGGCGCAGGCGCAGACCCACGCGCAGAAAATACAGATGTAATAAAGCGGCTCGGGCTGAAAAAGAACGGCGCGAGGCAGGAGCGCTCCGAGACTGGCAAGAATCACGAGATTCACGGCGGGCAGCACCGGGAGGAGGCGCCCGGCCGCCGCTGCGAGCACCGCGAGAAAAACGGCGGTGATGGTGACGTTCAGCCACTTCCCTCGGGTGAAAAACGCCTCGTCGTCGGGAACAGACACCACGCGCGCGGTCCACGACCAGAGCGGGTTGTTCACGCCGTCGGTGCGCTGCGGCCAGAGATCGTTCTGGCTCTCGCGGGAGAGGTTGATCTGCGCCTGCTGATCCGACGCAAACCGGTTGAGGTGCGTTTGGCGAATCAGATGCCCGCCGAGCCAAAAATGGAAAAGGATGAAGAGGGCGATGCCCAGCGCATAGACAGCCCAGTGCCGGCGCTCCCGCAGGGAAAACGTCGCCGCCGACTCGAGTGCGGGAAGTGCCAACCTCATCAGCTCAGGCTTTCTCGAACGGCGGGAGGCCGCACAGGGAGCCAATTCGGGGGTTTCGGTTGCATGGGCGCACGGGATGCCCTAGAAGATCAATCTTCCCTGTAAACGCAAACCTGAATGAAAATACTACTCCTTGGCGCAGGCGGCTTCATCGGCGCAAACCTTGTCGAACGGCTCGTTCGCGACGGCCAGCATCAACTCACCGCCCTCGACATCGACAGTGAAAAGCTCGCGGATTCGCTCGGCCACAAGCACCTCGAATATCTGGATCACGACATCCGCCAGGAGAGCGGCGCGCTGGAGCAGCTGGTGCAGAAAAACGACCTGATCGTCGATCTCGTCGCGCTGGCCAACCCGAGTGTTTACGTCACAAGTCCAGTCGATGTTTTCGACCTGAATTTCACCGAAAACCTGAAAATCGCGGAGCTGTGCGTGAAGCACCAGAAGCGCATCGTCCAATTTTCGACCTGCGAAGTTTACGGCAAGACGGTTGCAAGCGTGCTCGGGAAGGATCCCGCCGAGATGCCGTTCCCTTTCAGCGAGGACGAGTCCCCGATGATCATGGGGCCCATCAAGAATCACCGCTGGATTTACGCCTGCGC
>JBGSYE010000344.1:0-8725 GCA_041751075.1 Chthoniobacteraceae bacterium | reverse complement strand
GAGGCGACCGGCGGCTGCTCCTCGGTGGGCGGCGCATCGAGCGTGCGCCACGAGACGATCGCAGCGACGCAGAGCGCCAGCGCGAGGCCGAGGCTGAGTCGCTGCAAGCGGGTGATCTTCATGCGCACAGGGATGCCGCGGCGTCAGACGGACGGATCGAGGAAGTCGAGGCTCGACGCGATCGCAGCGGTGTTTTGGAAGCGGTAAAGATTCGGGAAGATCTCGGCAATGTGGTCATTGGTGACCCCGAACCACTTGGCGATGACGGAGGCGTATTGCTCGACTGAGGTCGTCGGAATCCAGCGTCCGCGGCTGCTATCGACGTCGATCCCGGTGGTCGTGCCGCGTTCGAGATTCGGAAATTGGCCGTAGATTTTCGTGCCGATCACGGGACCGCCCATGACGATCTGATGCCCGCCCCAGCCGTGGTCGGTGCCGGCGGTCGGCTCGCTGCCATTGGGCTGGAGGGTGCGGGTGAAATCCGAGTTGGTGAAAAGCACCACGTCGTCCCAACTGAACGGCGACGCTGGCGTGCCATTGATGGCGTTGATGGCGTTGCGAAAGCCGAGGAGCGCGCGGTCGAGATTGGCGAGGAGCCCAGGATGATCGGTCGGCTGTTCCTGATGCGTGTCGAAGCCGCCCATGCTGACGAAGAAAATCTGGCGTTGGTTCTGCAGATCGACGCGTCCATTGATGAGCCGCGCGACCATCTCGAGCTGGTCAGCGATGTCGGGCAGATCGGTCACGCCGGGGAAGGCGTTGACAAAGGCGTCATGGATGGCATTGCCGACGGTGGTACCACTGGCGCCGCTGGTGCTGAGGGCGAGGGCGTCGCCCACTTGGCGCTCCTTGTCGCGGGCGTTGCGCATGATGTGATTGTACCCTTCCTCGAGGAGATGCTCGTGGACGAGCCCGGTGATGCGGTCGAGGGCTTTCAGGGTGCGACCGGAATCGTTATTCGAGTAAGCCGGCGGCTGCACGGAGTAGTCGGCGGAGCTGCTGTAGTTCGTGCCGTAGCCCGTGAGATTGAGCACGCCTCCGGTGCCGACCGAGTAGGGCACCACGGTGCGTCCGACCTGGAAGTTATTCTGGCCGCTGATCGAGATATTCATCGAGACCTTCTCCTGCGCCGGGCTGTAAGTGTCGCGAAGCAGATCGGCGACGCGCCCGCCCCAGCCGCTCTGGAAGGGCCGGTCCGGGATGCTGCTCTGCCACTGGAGCTGCTGGTCGCTGTGGGAGAAAAGTTGCGGCGGCAGCGACTTCAGGCCGCTGGTGTACTCGGCGTTGTCGGCGATCGGCTCGACGAGCGTGCCGGCGTTGGCGAGGAATGCGAGGTTCCCGTTGTTGAAATAGGTGCGCGTATTCGGCATCGACGGATGCACGCCAAAGGCCGTGGCGTGGGGCGTGCCAAAGATGCCGGGCGTACTCAGCGAGAGCATGGCCGTGGGATCCCCCGCATTGGGCAGCGGGATGTGCAGCGGATGGCCCACGGGCCGCGCCGCGCCGTAGTTCGTGCGGGCGATGCCGTTGCGCGGCAGGAGCATATTGTTCGAGTCGTTGCCGCCGTAGAGGAAGACGCAGACCATCGCTTTGTAATCCGGCAGGGTGGTGGCCTGGGCGACGGCCCGCTGGATGAGCGTCAGATGCGCGAGGGTATTGACGATGCTGGTCACGCCGAGGCCGGCGCAGGCGCCGCGGAAAAGGAAGCGCCGCCGGGAGAGGATCTGTTCGAGAGACTGGCTCTTTTTCATGGGAGGATGCGGGAGTTGAGGGTTCGGAGGGGCGGGTTACTTCTGGACGATGAATTCGGGCGAGCTGGTGATGAGGTAGAGCGCGGCTTTCACACGAGCGCCGTAGCTGGCCAGCGTGGTGCCGGTGCCGGCGACCAGGGCAACCTGATCGATGATCATGCTGCGTGGATTCTCGGCGCCTGCGGTGTGCGGCGCGTAGCGGGTCTTGAGCGCACCGGCCGCGAGCACGGCATCGAGTTGGTCCACGAGGAATTCGGCGCCGACGACCCCGGTCTGGCCATTGGTCTGGCAGGCCGTGGTGAGCGCGCTCAGGTCGATGACGATATTGTCGAGCGTCGCATCGGTCTGGCCGACGAGTTCGTTCACGCGCTGGCCGTCGGGCCGCGGCAGCGAGTTGTCGAAGGTCGAGTCGTACTCCAGCTCGCGATGGTAGTTCACCGCGGCGATCACGAGATTTTCCGTCATGATCTGTAGCTCCGGCGCGGCGAGGCCCGCACCACCGACCACGCCCGGCGGCGCGTAGTCCGGCAGGTACCAGTTGAAGACGCTCGGCATGTTATTCGGTGTCTGGCCGAGCGCGGCCACGGTATCGCCGTAACGGTAACGCGTGGGGTTCGCGCCGAGATTGTCGAGCTGCGTGGCGGGGTAGCCGTAAGGCGTGAGCGTGCTCATGAGCAGGTTCGAGGTGCCATTGAAGGCGCGCTGCACATGGAGATAGCGGAGGATGGGTTCCTTCACCTTGCCGTAGCCCACATTCACGCTCGTCACGCTGCCGGTCGTCTGCGGATCCACAAAGGTCAGCGAGCGCGCCTCGTAGTCCATGAGGATGGCATTGATGACCGACTTCAGGTAACCGCGCACGCCGCCGGTCGTCGCCCCGTTGTGGTCGCGGAAAACTTCGGCCACACGGAAGACGTAACCGCGCGAAGGATTGCTGGTCACGAAGCGCTGGATGAGCAGGCGGCTCAGGAAGGGCCCGACATTCTCGTGGTTGAAGAGCGCGTTCAGCGCCCGATCCAGGTCGCCTTCCGCATAGACCGCACCGTCTTCGCCGTTGTTGATCTTGCGCAACGCCGTGCCGAGCACCGTCTTCGCTTCGGTGTCGTGAAACGCCGGGAAGTTCATCATCGGATTCTCGTATCCAGGATGGAAATACTCGAGCTGTCCGTTCGCGGCGAAGGCGGTGGGCGTGGTCGAAGCCGTGATCGCGACGGGCGGTTCGTAGTCGTTGGCGGCGGTGTTCGCCTTCCAGGCAAAGGTCCAGCCGGTAAAGACCTGCGCGAGCGCCTTGATGTCGTCGTTCGAGTAGGTCGCTTGCGGTTTGCCATCGGAGCCGAGTTTCAGCGAACCATCGGGGTGACGCTGGAGGAGGCCGATGGTGAAGAGCTGCATGATCTCGCGCGCATAGTTTTCATCCGGCGAAGTCAGGGTCTCCTCACCGGGATCCTGCACCCCATCGCCGTCGATGTCGTCGAAGGTCGCCTTCTGGTTTTGCAAGTGGCTGAGATATTTCCCCATCATCGGGCTCTTGCTGATGTCTTCGAGCAGATGGCGCACGGTGGTGGTGACGCCAGTGGCCGTGGTGTAGGCGCCATTCGGTGGCTGGAGATGGCGGACGCCATCGGCCACGTCGCCGAGCATGTCGTAGTAGCGGCTGTGCCCGAAGTGGCGGTTGAGGATCGTGCCCTCGCGATCCGAGACCACGAAGATCTGCTCAAGGGCGGAGGCGGCCCGCTGGCGGAGCTGATCGTGCCCGCGGCTCGCGATCATCCACCACGCGCGGCGACGATTATTGCGGTCGGGATCGTAGCCTTCCTTGCTGTAGCCAGCGGGCACCGGGCGGTTGCCGGTCGTGCCCCACTTTTGCCAGAGCGCCGGAGTGTTCGGCGGTGGGCCGCCGGCGCCGACTGGGTCATTGGGCAGCGCCGACTGCTGGCCCCAGGCCACCCACTCCTGGGCGTTTGCCGCCTTTTGGTAGTCGTAGAGCGTCGTCTGATCGATCGCCCATTGCGCCGCCAGCCAGGCATTGAACGCGTTCTTGCGATTGGTCCAGACCAGCTTGTTGCCGGCGATGGAGGCGTACAGCGCGTCGATTTCCGCCTGCGTCGGGCCAAAGGTCGCCTGCGTCAGGAACCGCGCGCAATCGCGCTTCACGTCGTCGAGCGAGGTGAGGTTTTCGACCGGTGGCGGCGCGTCGGGCTCGGTGTAGGGGCTGTTGTCCTGCCGGAAGAGATTGGCGCGGATTTCCCCGCTCGAGTAGCGGGTGGTGTGGACGTTGATGTACAGCGACTCGCCCGGGATCTTGCGGTAGAGCGCGTCGATCAGCCGCTGGCCGGAGTAGGCGCCACTGGTCACGATGTTCCAGGGCTCGTCCACGAGCGGTCCGGGCGGACCATTCGCCGGATTCCAGCCGATCGGCAGACCTACCGGCTCGCCAAAGACGATATCGCCATTCGAGAAATGTACGTGACTGCCGTCGGTGGCGGTCTGCGACGTGGTCAGGCCCGTGAAATCCGTCGAGATGCGCGCCTTTTTGTTCGGGCCATTGAGCAGCAGCGTGGCAAAACCCGAGGCCGTCGTGATCGCTGAACCCTGCGGTGCGAAGTTGCCGACGAAGAGCTTCTCATTGCCGGGCACGTCGAGGGCGTCATTGATCAACACCACCGCATTCGACGGCGAGCCGATCGTGTAGCTGGCGTGCGACGTCGCCGTGAGCCGCAGCCCTTCCACGTACTCGTTCAGCGCGTCCTGCACCGGGTGGATGTACACGTCCACGCTCTGCGCATTCACCGGCATCACGATGCTACCCGCGACAGGATTGCCGGCGCTGTCCTTCACCGTGTAATCGGCGGGGCTCGATGGGGCGCGCGTCGTATCCGTGCTCGCAGTGGCGGCGAGGGTGAAGTTTGCGATCACTTGGGCGAACCCGCCCGCGCGCGTGATGCGGAAGCGGCCCGCCGTGGCGAGCGGAGTCGCCGAGCGGATGTCGTCCCGCTCAAAGGCATCGGCAATCCTGCTCACGGTGAGATTTCCGCCGGTGAAAGCGGTGTGGCTGCTGCTCGTCTGGAAATCGATCCGGTTGTGATATTCCTGCTGATTGGTCAGAAGATCGCCGTCAGGATCGTGCGCGCCATCCGCCGCGTTATTCGGATTCAGGCCCACGCTGCTCTCCCACGCGTTCGGGGCGCCGTCTTCGTCCGTGTCCACTTCGCCCTGGACGGTGAGGAAGGCCACGGTCTCCGCGCTGTGGCTGTTGCTCACGGTACCCTCGCCGAATTGCGCCGGGTGCCCATCCTCCTGCGCGGCCATCTCCACGCCGTCGGCGAAAAGATAGCGCCAGCGCAGCGTCGCGGGATCGGGGTCGAGCTTCGTCTGGAGCGCGGCGAAGAGAAAGGGGTCCGCGTGCATCCGGCTGAAGGGCCGCGCGATCCAGCCACTCGTCTGGTTCGTGCCCGTGCCGGCCTCGTAGCGCATCCCGTCGCTGAAGAAATTGCTGCGGCCCTGCGGCACCGCGAGCCAATGCACTGTCTCACTCGCGTGCGGCGTGGCGTCGATCTCG
Organism: Chthoniobacteraceae bacterium; assembly: GCA_041751075.1. Taxonomy (GTDB): domain Bacteria; phylum Verrucomicrobiota; class Verrucomicrobiia; order Chthoniobacterales; family Chthoniobacteraceae; genus JANNXQ01. The sequence continues at coordinate 3,415 of JBGSYE010000344.1, read as the reverse complement.
GATTCGTCGAGTTCGACGTTGAAGTTCGCGCCGGTGACTGAACCGATGCGGGCCGTCACCGCATTGGCGTCGTTCCACGTCGCCACTTGGGCGAAGAGCGCCGGAGCGCTCGCGTAGGCCGTGGCGAAATTCGTACTCACTCCGGCCTGCGTGACATTCCCGCGGCGACCGGCCTGCCAGAGCGCGCCGCCCACGGCGAAGCTGCCCTGCTCCATGACGATGTAGCTCAGCTTCTCCGGCGCGTTGTGAATGCCATCGGCGTGATCCCACTCGTCGATCTGCACCTGACAGCCGGTGGCCGTGACGCTGCGCACCCGCACCGTGACGGCCGCCGCATTGGTGTAGGAAACGGGGCCGAAGACCACGACCGCCGTGGTGTAGGAGTTTTGAAACGGCACGTCGGTCCATGTGTCCTTGAGCGCCTGGGTGATGACCAGGTCGCCAAACTCGATCTTCGCCGCCGTCTCCCCTGGCATGTCGCCGAGCACGAGGTAGCCGACCTCCTCCGCGGTGTGCGCGAGATTTCCATCGCTCCCTGGGCTCGCCTCCTCCGCGTAGAGGAGCTGCACGCTGGCCGTCCCGAGCGTCTGCATGCGCAGCTCGCCAGTCTCCGCGTCATTCACCGTCTGCGTCTGCGCGAGGAAGCGCGGGGTGGTCGCCGCCTCGGGGAAGGTGACGGTGCTGAAAGCATTCGTGATCGTGGCCGCGGTCCGCACCGCGTGGACGAAGCAGCCGTCAAGGTAGCCCTTGCCCGTGGACACCGCGATGTAGCCGATGGTCTCATTGCTCAAGGTCACGGCATTGTTTGCGACTTCCGTCTCAAGGCCGACCTGGAAGCTGGCCGCGGTCACATTTTGCAACCGCGCCTTGAGCGCGCGCACACCGTCGGTGGTGGTGGTGTTGGTGGTGGTCTCGATCTGCGCCAGCACCACGGGCGCGGCGGCGAAGCCATTGAGAGCCTGCGTCTGCACGGTGCGGTTGAGCCCGGTGCGACGTCCGGCTTCCCAGCGCTGGTCGCCGAACTGATGCACCCCCGGCGTGAGCGCAAACCAATGCACCGACTCGGCGGGATGCACGCCATCGAGGTAGTCCCACTCGTCGAGCGCGATCTCGAAGCCCGTGGTCGTCACGTTGCGCACGCGCACCACCAGCGGCGCCGTATTCACCCGCGTCGCCGGTCCGGCCACGACCACCGGTGGCGAGGCAAAGCTGCGGGTGAAGCTGACGGCAGTCCATGCGGTCGCGCTGGTTTGATTCACCGAGACGACGCCGGCGTCGAAGTTGGCCGGGACGGCGAGCGCCGCGCCCGCGAGGGAGACGAACGCAGCTACCGCGATGAAGAGACGGGTGAGGGAGGGTGCTTTCATGGGGAAGGGGGGGCTGATGCACTCCCCCGCAGGAGTCCGCGCGGACAGGGTGTGCGGACTTCGGGGGGATGCGCAGAGTGAACCGCAGATCGCGGTGGGACGGGAAGCGCGGCGCTGTCCCCTTTTCGGGGGACACCGACTCACTATTTTCTTGCCCGCAGCAAGCCCCTCTCGATCGCCGCCATCACCGCCTGCATGCGATCCCGCGCGCCAAATTTTTCCAGAATGCGCGCGACGTGCGTCTTCACCGTCTCGGTGGAGACGCTGAGACGGTCGGCGATGATCTTGTTCGGCAGACCTTCCGCGAGCAGTCGCAGGACTTCGAGTTCGCGAGTGGACGGTGTGACGTGCGTTTCCCGCTCGTGAAGTTTCCGCCGCACCTCCTCTGGGAAGACGCGGCCGCCGCTTGCGATGGTGCGAATCGCGTCGATCACCTCCGAGCCCGCAGCCGATTTCGGGAGATAGCCGCTCACTCCGGCATGCACCGCGCGGTAGATATTCTCCTCGCGCTCCTCGACGGAGAAGAGGAGCACCCGGGCGTCCGCACGCCGTGCGCGGATGCGCTGGGTGACTTCGACGCCATGCATGTCCGGCAGACTGCCGTCGAGGATCGTCACGTCCGGCGCATGCAGCGCAAACATCTCGATCGCCTGTGCGCCGTTCGTGGCCTCCGCGACCACGCGCATGTCGGCATGCATGGCCACCGCCGTGGCGATGCCGAAGCGGATGAAATAGTGATCATCCGCGAGCAATACCCTGATTTCTTCGGCGCGCCTAGGCATGGTGCAATTCGCTCTGCGGCAGCAGGAGGCGGAGGCGGGTGCCCACGCTCAATTCGCTTCGCACCTGGATGAGCGCGCGGATGCGTGCCGCGCGTTCCTGCAGCATCGTCTGTCCGAAATGAATCGCGGCCTGATCCGCGGCGCCGTCGGATGCGAACCCGCGGCCATCGTCTTCGACGAGCAACTCCACGCCCTCGTCCACCCGTTGCAGTGTCACGGTGATGCGCGCGGCTTCGGCGTGATGGAGCGCGTTATTCACGGTCTCCTGGGTGATGCGGAGCATCTGGAAAGTCTGCTCGGCATTCAGCGGGAGCGCTTCACATTCGGCCAGCAAGTCCAGGCGTGGCACCCCGCCGGATGGCTGGCGGGAGCTGAGCCAGCGGCGCAGGGCGTTCGCGAGTTCCGCATCGTCGCCACGGCCGGCGCGCAGGTCCCACACGCAATTTCGCGCCTCCGTCTGGCAGTGGCGCAGCATCGCCTGCGTCTGCTCCGCGAGCGTGGCGGCCGTCTCCGGCGCGATCCGCAGCGCGGTCTTCAGATTGTCGAGGTGCAAGGTCACGCCGGCGAGTTCCTGGTGGAGACTGTCGTGAATCTCCCGCGCGATCCGCTGCCGTTCATCGGCTACGGCTGCTTCGCGTTCGATCGTCGCGATGCAGCGCTGCTGGCGGCGGATCTGGAAGCGGAATCCCACGGCCAGAGGAAGGGCGATGCCGAGCAGGCCGGAGAGCGTCCACACCGCGATCTGCAGCCGCGTCGGGCTCCACCACGGAGCCGGCGAAAGTTCCCGCACGGAAGCGCCCACGACTCCGAGCACGGCGACATCCGAGCCCCAGGCTTTCGCGGGTCCCGAGGTGCTGCACGGACCTTCGATCCGGACCACGCTGCCGATCGCGGGGAGCGCGAGTTTATTCACGTCCATCGGCGGCTCGAAGAGCATCGTGCAAGTGTGCGGACCTCCGGCGATATCGAGCAGCAGCCGCGCACGCTTATGGTCGCGGAAGATGTCGCGCACGCGCCCCTCGACGGCGATGAGTTCCGCGTGAGTGACCTGCTCGGGGCTCGTGATGCGGCGCGGCGTGGGCGGCGCTTCACGACGGCGAATCCGGCACACGCCATCCATGAGTCGGAAGGTACCCTGATTCCGCTGCGGCTCACCCGCGACTGCGAGTACATCGCCCGGCTGAAAGTCGCTCTCCTGGCGCGTCGAGACCTCCATATCGCCCGAGCCCGTGCGCAGCATCAGCCACTGGCGTGGCTTCACCGCGG
>JBGSYE010000343.1:0-12023 GCA_041751075.1 Chthoniobacteraceae bacterium | reverse complement strand
GTCGATCCCACCCTGGTAGGCGATTTGCGCGATTTGAGAAGTGTCGATGAGATGCACCTTGCCGTCCCGATCCTCGACATGCGTTCTCCGCCGCTGGGTAGCAACCAGGCGAAATCGTGTGATGAATCAGCACGGCTGTGCCGTCCAGGAGTGGACGGTGAAGGCGCGGAATGGTTGAGCGCGAAGCAGATTGCGGAGTTCGTCTTGAAGCATGGCGACAGATTAGCGTTTCGGGCAGCCGATGCGCAAGCGGTGAGCTCCGGGCCGGCAGCGGGTTGCAGACGCTCAAACGAATCCCAAAAATCGCAGACTAAAAGTCTGCGTCACTATCAAGCCAGGCCGAGGTGGCCCTTGAAGACCCAGATCAACGCTTTGACGGCGAGTTCCGCGATATTGAACGGCTTTCCGATGAAGTCGTTGCCGCCGCTGAGGTTTGATTGCACCCGATTCTGGAAGGTGGCCATTCCGGTGATAAATACAATCGGCGTTTTCTCGTGCAGGGGCAGGGCGCGGATTTTTGCGCAGAGATCGAAGCCATTCATCTCGGGCATGCCGACGTCGAGGAAGATGAGGTCGAAGGTCTCGGCGCTCAGGGCGGCGAGGGCGGTGGTGGGCGTGGCGGCGGCGACGGGTTTGAGGCCGACGGTCTGGGCGCCGGCCATGATGATCCGGCGCGCGCCGTCCTCATCATCGACTACGAGCACCTGGGAGGCACCGGGGTCGCGGGTGCGGCAGCGGTTTTTTTCCGCGATGAGGGTATTCAGAAAATCGACGGCCTGGCCGAGGGTGCGGAGGGTCGAGGGATTGCTCTGCGCGGGGAGTTTGACGAGGTCGTGGGCGAGGGCTTCGAGGGCGCTGGCAAAGTGGAAGACGTGCCGCTGGCCGAGCAGATGCATTTGCTCGGAGAAATTGTGGATACGCTGGAGGAATTCGCGCAAAGCCTGCACGTCACGCGGATCGCGCGCGGCATTGTGCAGGGTCTGGCGCATGAGATTGATCGCGTCGGGTGCGGACTGGAAACCTTGCTTGAGCCAGGCGTCCTCGGCTTGGTAGGTGACGTTCTTTTGCAGGCCCGTGGTGGACTCGAGGCCGAGCGATGTCTGCACCGCGTCGATGGCGCTGGCGATCGGGTTGGCGACCCGGCTGAGAGCGCAGGTGGCGCCGGCATTCTGCGCGGCTTCGGAAAATTGCGGACGATTCGTGGGCAGCGTGATGATGGGCACGGCCTGCGTGGCGGTCTCGGCGCGGAGGCGGGTGATAACCTCGGGGACTTCGGGCGAGATGGTGAGCGGATCGAGCAGGATCGCGTCGGGGTGATGATCGGCAGCGAGTTTCAGCGCGGCGGAGCCGGTGCGCGCGGCATCGACCTGGAAGCCCGCAGCCTCGAAGCGCGCGCGATAGAGGTGATTGAGCAGACGGTCTTCGGCGATGAGGAGCACTCGTTTGGTGTTCATAGTGGCGGCTGAGGAATAGATGGGCTGCGTCCGGTGGCAGCGTGGGTTTGACACTGCACGATACGTGCCGGGAGCGTCGTTTTGTGACGTGCTGTGATGACCTCGCACGGGCGCTGCTCATGAATCCCTGGCCGCGCCATCAGCGGCGCTCCGTGCCGATGAAACACCGCCGTCCGAATCCCTCAAAACGAATCGTCCATCGCCGCCCGCGCGGCGAAGGAGAGCGCGTGCGGCTCGAGGTGGCGGTGCGTATTTGGCGGAAAAGGGAGCAGAACCGGCCGTAGGGAGAGCGCAATCAGCAGGCGGGCGAAAAATTCCTTGAGCCGCGGAGTGCGGCGACTAGAGTTCGCGTTCGTTCGGAAAGCACCGCTAGCTCAATTGGCAGAGCAAATGACTCTTAATCATTAGGTTCTTGGTTCGATTCCAAGGCGGTGCACCACCCGCGGGGCGGGAGATTCCAGGTTTCAAACCCCAAATTCCAAGCGGAGAAGGGAGAAATTCCAAGGAGCGAATGCGTGCGGCTATCTTCCGTGAAACTCGGTCTGCTCTACTTCACTGAATACGCGTAAACGTGGTCCTGATCGCGGAGGTAGAGGCGGCCATTGGCGATCACGGGGTGTGTCCAGATTGCGCCTTTCGGATTCCGCACGGTGGATTGCGGTTCGATCGTGAAGCGGCCCTTTTCACTCCAGCCTGCTGGGGACGGATCGAGGAGCACGACCTGGCCGGTCTTTTCCCCGAGCAGGTAAAGACGTCCGCTGGCGTAGGCGATGGCGCCTTTTTCGAGCCCCTGCTTCTCGACCCATTTCGGCTCGCCGGTTTTGAAGTCGAGACAGGTCCAGCCCTGCTTGCTGTGTCCGTAAAGATAGTCGCCGACGAGTACCACACCGCCGTGGTGATTCTCCATGTTGCCATTGCGATACACTTCGCTGGTGGTGCCGTCGGCTTTGATCTCCACCATCTTGCAGCCGATGCCGTAGCCTCCGGTGCCGAAGACGAAGTTGTCCTTTACGATCGGCGTGGGAATCATGGCGGTGCGCCCTTCCCAAGGGGAGCGCCAGACGACCTTGCCGTCCGCTGCCGCGACGCCGACGAGCGCCTGCATGGTCCGCTGCACGTATTGCGGGATGCCGTGAATGGTCGCCGGCACGAGCGACGCATACTGCGCGGTGTCGGTGAGGTTCTTCGACTGCCAGAGCGTCTTGCCAGTCATCTTGTCGAGCGCGGCGACGGTGCCTTGTGGGCCACCCGGCGTGCAGACGACTTTCGGTCCGTCCACGAGCGGAGATTCAGCGTAGCCCCAGCCAAAGGTCTTGCCGCCGAGATCCTGCATCGTCCGCGCCCACAGTTTTTTGCCATCCTTGGCGGAGGCGCAGACGAGATTTCCCCAGGCCCCGAGCGCATAGACGCGGTCGCCATCGACGGTGGGCGTGCTGCGCGGTCCTTCGCCCCAGTTCACGTTGTAGCTGGGCTTTTCTTCGTCGTAGAGCGCGCCCATCGGCGTGGCCCAGAGTTCCTTGCCGGTCGCGGCGTCGAGGGCGAAGAGCACCTCCTTGCCGTCGCGCACGCCCATGGTGAAGAGCTTGCCGCCGACGACCGAGAATCCCGAGTAGCCGAGGCCCGCCTTTTCAAACATCCACACGCGCTTCGGTCCGCCCGCGGGCCACTCCTGGAGCAGGCCGGTCTCGGCTTGGTGGGCATCGCGATTCGGGCCGCGCCATTGCGGCCAATCGAGCGCGAGGACCGGGGTGGCGAGAGTGAAGGTGAGGGCGAGGGTGAGAGGGCGGAGGGACATGGTGGGGAGTGAAATCGCGTCGGTAGGCTGGCGCTTAGGACGCACGGTGAGGAATTCGTAGGGAGAAATTCCAAGATCCAAGAACCAAATTCCACATACGGCTCAAAGGCCAAAGGGAGAAAATTCAAGGAAACACGCCGGAAGACCGCTTGGATTCTTCCCCCTTGATTCCTCGCCCTTCCCTGGAATCTGGCTCTTTCCCTCTTGGAATTTTCCCCTCCCTACGCCCTCCGCATGGCTTCCTTCAGCTCCTGGACGTAGGAGGGATTGAGATCAAAACGGCGCGCGGCGTAGTCCTCCGGCGTCACTCGTTCGACCGGCGGCAGGGTCTCCATGTAGCCGGAGTCGCACATGCCATTGAGGATATCGGCGAGATCCTCGGCTTCGATGTGGGTGCGCTCGGCGATCTCGGCGCCGGTGTTCCCATTCGCGTAGTCGATCGCGCGCATCACGGCCATTTCGCGTCCGGTGAGTTTGATTTTTTTCATGGAAGGAGAGCGCCGGGGATCGACCACGCGCCGGCGGATGCGGCGTGGGTCACACGACAGGGAGCATTGTCTTTGCCGCCGGGGTCGTGTTTCCTGCTCGCTCATGAAATTCCTCTCCCTCCTCTCGGCCCTGGCGCTCGGCCTTTCCGTCGCGGACGCCGCTCCCATCCGCGCCCTCCTCGTCTGCGGCGGCTGCTGCCACGACTACGCTTCGCAGAAGAAGATCCTCAGCGAAGGCATCAGCGCGCGCGCCAATGTCGAGTGGACGATCGTCCACGAAGAAGCGCCCGACAAAGCCAACGAGCGCAAGCATCGCGTCTCGATCTACGAGAAGCCCGAGTGGTGGAAAGGTTTCGACGTCGTGCTGCACAATGAGTGTTTCGGGCAGATCGAGGACAATGCCTTCGTTGAAGGCATCGCCGCCGCACATCGCGAAGGCGTCGCCGCGGTGATGCTCCACTGCTCCTCCCACAGCTATCGCATGGCGACGACCGACGAGTGGCGCAAGTGCGTCGGCATCACCTCGCGCAGCCACGAAAAGAACCGCGACCTGCTCGTGAAGACCATCGCCGCCGATCATCCCGTGATGATGGGTTTCCCCGCCGAGTGGCTGAACCCGAAAGACGAACTCTACAAGAACGAGCAGGTCTGGCCGACCGCGACGCCGCTGGCAAAAGCCTACGGCGAAGACACCAGGCAGGACCACGTCGTGATCTGGGTGAACACCTACGGAAAGGGCAAAGTCTTCTCGACCACGCTCGGCCACAACAACTCCACGATGGAGAGCCCGGAATACCTCGGCGTCGTCACCCGCGGACTGCTCTGGGCCACCGGGCACCTGAATGACGACGGCACTCCCGCGGCGGGCTACGGGCCGGCGGGGAAGTGAGGCCGGCAATTCTTCATTTTGAATGATGAATGTCGAATGAGGCTGCGAGAGGGCGAAGCGCCCTGCCTCATTCACCATTCAAAATCCCAACGCCTTATCGGAACGTCGGCGGTGGCGTCACCCGGGCCTTCATGCTCTCCTTCCAGCCTTCGCCCGATTCGTAAAAAGCCTGCTGGACGATGTGCCGGAAGAGGAAAAGCAGACACGCCGCGGCGAAGCCCGCGGCGATCGTCATCAGGAATTTGTGCGTGAAGGTATCTCCGACCATGCCCGCCCTGGAAAGCAGGAGCTCTGCCGCGATTCACCAAAATCCCCACTGGCCGGTCCGCAGCACGTAGAGACCGAGGGCGAGATTCGTGATCGCGTGAGCGAGGACGCACGCCGCGAGGCTCCGGGTGCGGTAGGCCACGATATTATACAGCGCGCCCGCGAGCGCCGCCGCCGGCCAGTCCGCCTGGGAGTGCTCAAAGGTGAACCCCAGCGTCACCACGGCAAAGGACAGCCAGGTGAACTTGCCGAATGGCACCTTGGTAAAATCCTCATGCACGAGATAGCGGAGCAGGAAGCCGCGCCAGAAGATCTCCTCGACCAGCGGGACGACGATGACCAGGCGCACGAAGCGGACGAGAACATTGATCCACCAGGCCGCGCCCTCTCCGAAGAAGCCCGGGTCGAAACCGTCCATGCGCGGCTCGGCGTGGAGGAGTTCCTGCGGCGCGATCCAGAGCCCCAGCACGAGCAGCCCGATGGCGATCGTGAAGATTGGGCGCGCCGGCAGCCGCAACTCGTAGTGCGGCCACCAGCGCCAGAGCATCCACCCGCAGACGAGCGTCTGGAGCGGCATCACCCAGTACATCGGCGTGCTCAACGGCCAGGCCACGGCCTGTCCCTCGAAGATCTTCTTCACAAACTCCCCGAGCGCGATCAGCCCGAGGAACGCCAGGAAAGGACCGAAATATGCCCGCTGCGGGGTGGTGGAGCCAAACATCCGCGCTCCTTTAGCACGGGACGCGCCCCTTGCGTCCAGCGTAGAGCGATCACGCCCTTCCAGGTTGCTCGCAATCTTCGACGCCGGGCTGCGGGCAGCCGATAGCGAGCAGCCTCGAAGGCATGCTCGCTTCTACATTCACCGGATCGGTGAGTAGTCCGTCGGTTTCATGAAGACCGACTTCACCCCGTCCTTCACCGTCAGCGAACCGCCCGCCTTTTCCTCCGAGGCCGTCCGCGCCGCGACCCAGTCCGGATCCGCGCGGAAGCCCGCGAACGACGCCGCCGGGGCGTCGGTGCTCGCATGGGCGAGGAAGTAGAGCAGCGTATTCTCCGCGTCCTTTTGGCCAGGGAGAAGCTGCCAGTACCAGAGATTCGTCATCCCGTGTTTGGCAAAGAGCGCGATGGTGTGATCGCGGAAACGCGCGTGCAGCGCAGGGAGATTGCCGGGCGTGGTCGTGTAGGTGCGCATCTCGAAGACGCGCTCCGCGGCGCCCGTACCGGGCTGCACTGCGGGGGAGAAATCGGTCGGCGTCATGAAGACCTTTTCGGTCTTCGTGACCAGCTTCCCATTCGCCTCGCTCGCCGCCTGCGCCGCCTTCCAATCCGGATCGCCGGCAAAGGCCTTCCACGAGGCCGCGCCCGCCTCGCGGTTGGGATACGCGACGAGATAGACGAGCTTGTGGTCCGTATTTTCGACCGGCACCCAGTAGCCGATGTTCGTGATGCCGTGCTTCGCAAAAAACTTTGTGGTGTGATCGCGGAAGCGCGCGTGGAGATCGTCGAGCTTGCCCGGCGCGGCGTAGTAGGTCCGCATTTCAAAAACGCGCGGGTCTTTCTCCGCGGCGATCGCGGTGAGGCTGGTAGTGAGCATGAGAGCGGCGAGCAGGGTGGGGGCGTTCATGCGTGCGACGATGCACGGAATCGTGGAGGCGGGAAGGACGAAGACATGCTCCCGGGGACTGCCCTATGTGGAGCCGGTCTGTCATTTCGTGAGGATTGTGGATCGCGCCCGTTTGGGCTATCACTGCGCGTTCCCTCCATGATGACGCGCATTTTCCTCATACTCCTGCCTGCACTCGTCCTCCTGGCGATGCCGGCGGCCCGCGCGGCGGATGCGACCGCAGTCGCTTCTGGCAATTGGTCGAGCACGGCCACCTGGGGCGGGGCGCTGCCCGGGGTGGAGGATGATGTGACGATCCCTGCCGGTCTCACGGTGACGCTCGATGCCAATGTGGAATGCGGCGGGATCCTCGTCGCGGGACGGCTCGAAGTGCAGCGTGCGAACCGGACGCTGCTCTGCGACTCGATCCTCGTGCAGGGAACCGGCGCGACCTTTCAGGTCGGCACCGCGGCGAGCCGCTTTTTGCAAAATTTCACCCTCACGCTGAAGGGCCTCTCCACCGAATCGCCGCTGCCCTCCATGGGTGGGAAGCTGCTCGGCGCGCACAATGGCGGGACGCTCGACATCCACGGACGGGATCGCATCGAGTGGACGCATCTCGGCGTCAATGCCGCGGCGGGGGCGACTTCGCTCACGCTGGCCGAGCCGGTGGATTGGGCGGTGGGCGATTCCATCATGGTCACCTCGAGCCGGGCGAATTGGAACGAGGCCGAGACCCGGACGATCACGAGCGTGAGTCCCGACCTGCTGACGGTGTCCTTCACCGCGGCGCTCGCCTATCCGCACAATGGCAGCACCATCACTAGGACGCGGAGCACGGATGGGAAATCGTGGACCGGCCATCTGCGGGCGGAGGTGGGGCTGCTCAGCCGCAATGTGAAGGTCCAAGGCGACGCGGCTTCGGAGACGGCGGGGTTTGGCGGGCACATCATGGTGATGAATGGCGGGACGGGCTGCTGCGTGACGGCGGGCAAGGCTTACATCGAGGGCGTCGAGCTCTTTCGCATGGGGCAGAAGAGCATCCTCGCCCGCTATCCGATGCACTGGCACATGGTCGCCGAGGGCGGAGCCGGCCAATACTTTCGGGACAGCGTTGTCCGCCACTCCTTCAACCGCGCGATCACCATTCACGGCACCGAATCGACCTCGGTGGAGAATAACTTTTGTTACGATCATCTCGGCCACGGCATTTTCCTCGAGGACGGCTCGGAGCGCTTCAACGTCATCCGCCGCAATGTAGTGCTGGCCACCAAACGTCCGGTGGTGGGCGAGGAGATTCTCGAGACGGACAATGCCTTCAACACCGTGCAGAATCGCTCGCCAGGCAGCTTCTGGATCACCAATCCCAACAACACGATCACGGATAATGTGGCGGCTGGGACACAGGGCACGGGCTTCTGGTTTGCCTTTCCGAAGAAGCCGCTGAATGCCTCGCTGACTCACCCGCGCTTTCTCGGACTGGAGCCCTACAAGCAACCGCTCGGCGCCTTCACCGGCAACACTGCGCATAGCTGCGCGAGCGGGCTGGACATCAACGATCAAGTGGCCGCCGATGACACGCTCATCATCAATGGCGAGTGGGCGAACAACGGGCCTTTCTACTTCGACGATTGTACCTGGTATTCCAACGACATCGCGGTCTATGCAGGCATCGGCGGCGAGCGGAAGAATGTGGTCTATCGCAACAACGTCTTTTCCGACAACGAGACCAACCTCTTCCTCGCCACCTACCAACTCTGCGAGGAATCGCTGATGATCGCCGACTCGGGCTTCGACCTGCAACCCGCCACGACGAATCGCACGGTGTATGCGGTGTATGACGGCGCGGGGCGGATGAAAAAGAACCATCTCGTGGGCTACGACGCGAGCAATGGCCGCTTCCTGCAAAACATCGGCGCGGCGATCAAACATCCCAATCACTACTTCGAGAGCCTGACCTTCGACCCGCCGACTCCGGTGCGCTCGGTGCTGACGAATTACAACATCATCCCGCCGGCGAACATCGACGCGAACGGCCCTGGCCATCCGCGGATCTGGGCGCAGGTCATCGTGGATGTGGATGGCTCGATCTCCGGAGTGCCGAACAGCTCGATCGTCAGCAATCATCCCTTCATGCTCGTCGGAGGTGAGACCCGGCCATCCGTCTGGACGAATATGTATCGGAGCGACCGCCGCTTCGCGCAATGCCGGCTCGACTACGGGATTGCGTTTGGCTCCATCCCGAATGTCAGCGTGGTGCGGACCAAGGCGGGCACCCCGACCCGGGGCGTCTATTACATCAATGGCTACAACGAGTGGCACCAGCTCCCCTTGATCGTCCGCGAGGACTTTCTCTACACCTATACCTACGAGGCGCTGCCCTCGACGAAGAAGGTGATCGTGAACTTCGACGACGCCGTGCCTGGCGATGACTACGTGGTTTGTTTCAAGGACTTCGGCAAACTGCCAGGAGTCACCGTGAGCGGAATGGCCTCGCGAGCGTCGCTCGCGGCGCTGAAGTCCGGCGCGACCTCCGGCTATTTCAAGGAAACCAACGGCGACTTCTACATCCGCCCCGTGGCCACCGCCACGCAACACACCTTCACCGTTACCTGGACCTCGAATATCACGGTGCCGGTGGTCGATTCCGACGGCGACGGCACGAGCGACGGCGCGGAGGCAGCTGCGGGGACCGATCCCTTCCGCGCAGTGGATGGGACCGAGCCGTTCGTCAGCAGTGAGTTCAATGTGACCGGCAACTTCGAGGATTGGACCTCCTTCAGCGGCATCGGCAACGAGACCGTGACGGGGGGCGTGATGACCGGGCTCTCGACGAACAGCAATCCGCAGATCATCGAAAACAACCTCCGCCTCTCCGGCGCCGCGGTGCCCTATCTGCTCGTGCGGATGAAGGCGTCGAAGAATGGGAATGCGGAATTCCTCTGGGGCCGGCTGGGCGCCACCACCTACACCGCCGCCCGCACGGTGACGGTGAACTACAATGGCGGCAACCAATGGCGCATCCTCGCTTTCCCGATGCAGGGCAATGCGGAGTGGCAGGACCAGATCATCACCAATCTGCGGTTCGATCCCGTAACTTCGACGGGCACGACTTTCGAGATCGATTGGATCCGCGTCTCGGACGGCAACTTCATCAGCACGGTGCCGGATCAAACGATCGCGGAAGACAGCGCCACTGCGGCGCTCGACTTCACCCTCAGCGCCGACCTCGCCGCCTACGCCTCATTCAGCGTGACCGGCACTTCCTCGAATCCCGCGCTGGTGCCCAATGCGAACATCGTCCTCGGCGGCAGCGGCGCCAACCGCACCGTGACCATCACGCCCGCGCCGAACATGAGCGGCACGGCGACGATCTCGCTGACCATCAGCGACGGCACGCTGACCAGCGTCCGCAATATTCTGCTCACCGTCACGGGCGTGACCGACGACTTCACCAAGGCGGCCACGGGCAGCACGCTGAATGCGCCGTCCGCCTGGACGGGAGCGTTTGTCCCAGTCGATCCCGACACGGCGACGTGGAATGCCACGTCGTTCGCCGGAGCGATGACCCTGGGTGGCAATCAGAACTGGGGCGGTCTCGTCGTGCTCAATCCCTCCGGTCCGCTCATCTTCAATGGCACCGACACCCTCACGCTCGGCAGTTCGGGCATCGACCTTTCCGCCTCCACGGTGAATGTGACGCTGAATCATCCGCTCGCCCTGGATGCGAACCAGACGTGGAGCGTCGCGCCGGGCCGCAGCCTGACCGCCAGCGCGGCGATTTCCGGGCCGCGCAACCTGACCAAGACCGGCGCCGGCGGCCTGATCCTTTCCGGCGCGAACACGTTTACCGGCAGCTTCACCGTGTCCGCCGGCCCCGCGACGATCACGAGTGCCGCGGCGCTCGGCACTGGCGCGACCAAGACAGTCAACGTGAGCAACGGCAGTGCCGGCGCCTGTGAGTTGCGCCTCGACGGCAGCGGTGGAGCCATCGCCCTCCCGGCGACCGTCAACTTGAATACCAGCCGGCAGAGCGGCAATGGCGCGCTCGTGAACGAGGCCGGAAACAACAGCATCGCCGGCCCCGTGCGGATGGTTGGCGGCGGCGGGAATACGCTCATCACCGTGCTGGGCGGCAGCCTTTCTCTCGACGGCAGCATCACCTCCAACGTCGCGACGGGCCGCACCCTGCAACTCGCTGGTACCGGAACGAACGCCGTGAACGGGGCGATCCAGGATGGGACTGGCCCCGCTGCGCTCGTCGTGCAAGGCGGCGCCTGGACGCTCTCGAACGCGAACACCTTCACCGGAGGCACCACGGTGAGCGGTGGCACCCTCAATCTCATGGGTTCACTCGCCAGCGCGGTGACCGTGAGTGGCGGAGCTTTCGCCCCGCGCGGTACGCCGGCTTCCGCTGGCGACATCGCCTTCAGCAGTGGCGGCACTTTCCGCGTCCGTCTCAATGGTCCCGCCCTCGGCACGGAGTACGATCGCCTGACCGCGGGCGGAAATGTGGCGCTCAACGGCGCGCTGGATATCGTCGCCGCGCCCGGACTCCCGGCAGGCGCGACCTTCACGATCCTGAGCAAGACCAGCGCGGGCGCCATCGGCGGGGTCTTCGCCGGCAAGCCGCACGGCAGCGCTTTTGTAGCGAGCGGTCACACCTGGATCGTCAGCTACACCGGCGGCGATGGAAACGATGTCGCTCTCACCGTGGCGACACCACAGCAGAGCTGGCGCTTCGCCCACTTCGGGGCGACCGCCAATTCCGGCGCCGCCGCCGACACCTTCGACGCCAATGGCGATGGGGAAATGAACTTCCTCGAATTCAGCACCGGCCAGAATCCGAATGCGGCGACGACGACGGCCACACCCGTCGCCCGCAACGGGGCGACGTTGGAGTTCACCTATTCGCGCAGCCTCGCCGCGCTGGCCGACGGTGTGACCTTCGCCGTCGAGTGGAGCGACACCATGGCGCCAGGCTCGTGGAGCCCCGTGGGCGTGACCGAGCAAATCCTGGCCGACAACGGCACCGTGCAGACCGTCAAAGCCACGCTTCCCGCTGGCGGAAATGGGGAGCGCTTTGCGCGTCTGAGAGTCTCCAAGCCGTGAGCCGGCCCGCTTTCATCTTGCCATAGCCGTCCTGCATTCCCACGATTCGCGGCCATGAGTGGAATACGCCCCCCCTTCCTGCTCGCGCTGAGTGCCGGCCTCGCACTCCTGTCTTCCCGTGCCGCGGAGATCGTCACGGTCCCGATAACTCTCACCCTCGATCCGCCAGCGGCGGCGGCTCCCGGCGCGAACCATCTCCGCATCAGTCTCGATGGAGGGATCATCGGCAGCGACGCCGATTCGTCGAAGCTCACGGGAACGGTGGATGTCATCATGCAAATCAACGTCGATGACCCGGACAACCCGGTCGTGGTCGGCCAGCAATTCGTGTCGGGTGACGTCGCCTTCGAGAATACGAGCTTCACCTTGTTCACCCTCTTCATTTCCAACGTCACCGTGAACGGAACCGGGGTCG
>JBGSYE010000342.1:0-11926 GCA_041751075.1 Chthoniobacteraceae bacterium | reverse complement strand
GTGCCATCGTCGCGGATGGTGCCGACGCCGAGCGCATCGGCGATGGTGGCGTTCACCGCCGCGCTCAGGTTCACGTTGAAGGTCTCGCTGCTCTCAAAGACCGCGTCGTTCGTGATCGGGACGACGATCGTCTGCGTCACCACGCCGGCGGCGAAGTTGAGTGTGCCGCTCGTGCTCGTGTAATCGCTGCCAGCGAGCGCGGTGCCGTTGCTGGTCGCGTAGTTCACGCTCACGGCCTGGCCGCTCGCGGCGTTGAGCGTCACGGTGAAGGTCGCGGTGCCCGCGGCTTCGTTCACGGTCACGTCGTTGATCGTGATCGAGGGCGCAGCATCGTTGTCCGTGATGCTGGCAGTGCCGACAGCGGACGCATTCACCGTGAGACCCGAGGTGCGCGTGGCGGTGAGCGTGAAAGTCTCGGCAGCTTCATCCAGCGCATCGTTCACGATCGGCGTGCGCACGAGCACGCTCGTGGTGCCGGCGGCGATCGTCGCGCTGGTCGCATCGGCCCAGCTTCCGCCGCCATCCGTCGAGACCTGAAGATTGCCCGCGCCACCTGTGCCGTAGTCGGTGCCGCCGCCGGCCGCGATCCCATTCGCGAGCGCGAGATTCACGCTCACGGCGGAGAGCAGCCGATTCGAGAGACTCACGGTAAAGACCGCGAAGCCGTCGGTGCCTTCCGTCACCGTCGGATTCGAGACGCTGAGCGTCGCCGGCTGCTCGTAGCCGAAGTCCTTGTTGGTGACGAATTCGCCGATGAGGATGACATTCGCCGTCTGAATCGAACCGCCAGTGGTCGAGGCCGCGCCCTGCATGATGCTGGTCGGGTCGGTGACCTGAATGACGTAGCTGCCGGGCAGGATTTTCGTGAAGGTATAGACGCCATCCGAGCCCGTGAGCGTCGTGGCGAGCAGTCGCTCGCCTGCGTCGATCGCGCCGTTGGAGTTCACGTCGTCGTAGAGATTCACGGTGAGCCCGACTACGCCCGTCTCCCCGCCATCCTGGACGCCATCCGTGTCCGCATCGTACCACACGCGGTCGCCGATGGTTCCCTCCGCTGGGATGAAAGCGCCGGCATCGGCGGCGTTGCCAAAAGCGGTGGTGCCGTCGGTGGTGAGCGTGATCGCGGCGCCGAGCGAACCCGCGCCGGTGGGATCGTAGCGCTGCACCACGTTGCGGACGTTGTAGAGATTGTTGCTGCGGTCGCGCGCGGCCTGCGAGATGCCCGGCAGGGTGTCGCGTCCGACGTAAGTAGCGAGCGTCGGCGCGGTCTGGAGCCGGTATTCATCGACGCTCACGGGCGCGCCCGCATTGTACAGGAAGAGCCGCCCGCTGGCCGGATCGACGAGGATGTCGCCGAAGTCCGTGGCGCCTGAGAAGTTGTCCTCCGCCACCTTGACGATGCTCTGCACGGTGCGCCCGGCGCTGCCGGCGACGAAATTCACGCGATAGACCTGATCGCGCCCGCCGCTGCCGCCGCCCTCGGTGGAGAAATAATAGGAGCCGCCATTGAAATCGCCACCCGCGCCGCCGAGTCCCGCCGAGCCGAGCACGGCGCCGAAGCTCGAGACATTCGTCGTGACGATAAAGTGAGTGCCGGTGCGCGCGTCGTAGCCGTAGAGGTCGTTGTTGGTGTTCGAGGACTGGTTCGACGTGTAGTAAAAGATGCCGTTGATCGCATCGAAGCCGAGCGAGTTGATCTGCGTCGCGGCGCTGACGTAAGGGCTGGTGGTGAGGAGCGTCACGCGACCCGTGTCGAAGCTTACGGAGTAGAGCCGATTGCCCTGCACGACCGCAAAGTTGCCGATGCCGCCGTCGATCGGCGCGCCGTTGTTGTCATTGATCTGCGCGGTGCCGACGGCGCTCGCATTCGCCGTCGAGCCGGCGGTGCGCGTGGCGGTGAGGGTGAGATTCTCGGCGGCTTCCGCGACAAGATCGATCACCACCGGCGTGCGCACCAGCACGCTCGTGAGGCCAGCGGCGATGGTCGCGCTCGTGGCGTCGTTCCACGTCAGGCCGTCGTCGAGGGAGACCTGGAGATTGCCTGCGCCCGCGGTGCCGTAGTCGATGCCGCCGCCGGTCGCGGTGCCATTCGCGAGCGCGAGATTCACACTCACCGGCCCGGTTGAGGGCATCGAGAGGCTCACTTCAAAGACGAGATACGGATCGATGCTTTCTGTGGCGATCGGCCCGCTCACACTCAGCACGGGCTCGGAGGCGACCGCGTTCAGCGAAAACTCGGAGGTGCTGCCGCTCGGGTCGGTGGCCGTGGTGGTGATGAACTCTCCCGCGGCGACGACGACGGTGATCGTGGTGTCGAAGACGATGTCGCCGTCGAACTCTGTAGTCACATCGACAAAGCCGAGGTAGCGCTGAGCCTCGCCATGTCCGCTGGGATCGGCGCTGGTGCTGGCGAAGAACTCGATCCGGTAGGTCGTGCTGGCCGCGCTATTGAGCGAGCCATTGATCCTGATCTGGTTCCCGTTGGTGAAGACGGAGGCGAGCACTGGGAAGTTCTGCGTGAGATTGCCGCCAGAGTCGCCGTCGCCAGCGTCGTTGCTGCTCACGCCGTCGGTGGTGGTGGTGCTCGCGCTGAGGTCGATGCCGAGACCGGTGTTTGCAAAGATCGCATTCCCGCGGATCGCGGTGCCGGCCGAACCGCTATACACCACGACGCCTGAGCCACTGTTCGCCGTGATCGTGTTGGCCTCGCCCGCTGCGGTGCCGCCGATGCGATTGTTTGCCGGCGTGTTGCTGATGAGCACGCCGTGGCCGGTGTTGCTTGAAATCACATTGCCGAGCACATCGTTGGCATTCGCGCCGCCGCCGTTAATCAGCACGCCGTTGGTGTCATTGCCAAAGATGACGTTGCCCGCGCCCAGCGCGCTGCCACCGACGATGTTCGCACCGGCATTGGCGATCGAGACACCCGCCGCCGAATTGCCCACGTCGAACGCGCCGGTGGCGTCCGTGCCGATGCGGTTGCCGAGGATAGAGTTTCCGGTCGCGCCAGCGCCGGAGACGGCCACGCCATTCGCGGCGTTGCCCGAGATCACATTGCCCGCGCCGGAGGCGGTGCCGCCGATGGTGTTGTTTGCGCCGAGCACGTTGATGCCATTCGCCGCGTTGGCCTCTGCTGCGCCGGCGTCGCCACCGGCCGCGTCGAGACGACCGAGATAGTTGCCCGCGATGGTGTTTCCATTCGAGCCCGCCTGGATCTCGATCGCGTCGCCGCCAAAGTCCCGGATGACCAGTTCGCGGATGGTGCTGCCATCGGCGGTGCCAGAGAGCACGAGCCCGTCCGCCGCCAGATTGTTGCCATCAAGGATGACGACCGGCGTGCCCGCAAAGTCCGGTTCGGTCGAGCCGTCGATGACGAGCGCCTGCGTGATCGCCGCCAGCGCCGAGCCGACATTGATCGTGTGCGCGCCGCCCACGAGCGCCTCGGGGATGTTGAAATGAATGCGATCCGGGCCGCCGCTGTTCGCGGTGTTGTTCGTGGCGAGGATGGCTTCGCGCAGGCTGATCCTGCCGTCGGCGCCTTTGTTCGCGAGGAGCGCATTGATGGAAGTGGTCGTACCATCGGCGACGTCGGACGCGGTGGTGACGACGAGGACGTTGTCGCCAGTGACGTTCACGGTCTTCGTGGCAGCACTACTCGTCCCGCCATCCCCATCCGTGGCGACGAACTGCGTCGTGCGCGCAGCCGTACTGGGATCAGTGCCGACATTGCTGAACATGATCGCCCGGGCGAGCGCCTGCGCCGCGGCGGGAGTGGCGCTGCTATTAAAAGTGACGACCAGCGGCGTCGCGCCCGAAGTGCCGCCGGCATAGGTGCCGATGGTCACACCACCATAGGTCACGTTTGCGCCGGACACGCCGATCTGCCCCGCGCCAGTGCCTTGATTCTGAATGGCAAGGCGATCGGCGGTCTCCGCATTTGCGGTGATCGAGACGGTGAACGCGCCCGTGTCGAAATTGGCGGAATCCACATCCGTCACCGTGGCCGTGCTATCGATGACCACCGCCGCGCCACCCTCGGTGAAGCTCGGGCTCACGCCCGGTAGCGTGATGACCGGTGCGTCGTTGACGGCGTTCACCGTCAGGCTGGCCGTGTCCGTCGCGGTGGAGAAGGCGGTCGTCCCACCATTGGTCGAGGCATCGGCCAGGGCGCCGTTCGCGCCGTTCGCCCGATCCCAGGCGCGGAAGGTGACGGCGCTGGCCAGCGTGCCGTTGTAGTTGGCGGTGGGCTGGAAGTAGAGTCGTG
This sequence comes from Chthoniobacteraceae bacterium, assembly GCA_041751075.1. Taxonomy (GTDB): domain Bacteria; phylum Verrucomicrobiota; class Verrucomicrobiia; order Chthoniobacterales; family Chthoniobacteraceae; genus JANNXQ01. The sequence continues at coordinate 7,662 of JBGSYE010000342.1, read as the reverse complement.
TATTGGCGTTGGCGGCCAGCAGCCGCGCGTTGTTGTTCGCCACAGCTCCGAGCGCGTTCCAATTCGTGCCGCCGTTGATCGAATACCACCAGGTTCCGTTGGTCGTATCCGCCGCGGTGACTGCGATGCCGAGCAAGGCGCCGGCGTCGATGTCGGTCACATTGTCCACCTGCCCGCTCGGCGACACGAAATCCACGAGCGACGAGACGAGTGTGCCGACCGCACCGACCGGCGCGCCGGGATCCTCATTGATCGCCGTGAGCGCGGGGCTTTTGCTGGAGTCCAGCACCGGCGCATCGTTGACGGCATTCACCGTGATCGTGGCCGTGGCCACATTGGAATCCAGCGCACTGTCGTTCGCCCGGTAGGTGAAGGTGTCGATGCCGTTGAAATTCGCGTTCGGGGTGTAAGTGAACGAGCCGTCGGCATTGATCGTCAGCGCACCATTGCTCGGCCCCGTCACGACACCTGTGTTCACCAGCAGCGGGCGACTATCGACATCCGTATCGTTCCCGAGCACTCCAGCGTGGGTGATCCCCAGCACCTGCGCTGGAGTGAGCGCTGCATCATAGACTCGGACCTCGTCCATCTTGCCGCTGAAATACCTCGTCGCCGCGCTCGGTTTCCCGATCAACATCGGGCCGCCCCACTGGGATCGGTCATTCTGAGTGCCGGTATCCGTCCCCTCCAATACGCCATCGACGTAAAGTGACGCGCTGAAGACGCCTCCCCCCAAATCGGTGACAGTCACCGACGCGTTATGCCATTGAGTGGTGTCCGTGAAGTCCGAACTGGAGATGATGTAGATGGGATCTCCGCCACCCGCCGGCGTGTCATAACCGAGGAAGAAGACGATTTTGTTGTCCTGATTGTGCGCGCCGACCGTCAGGTGCATTTCTGCGGACGCCGGGCTGTTGAAACCTGGATCGCCGTAGCCATTCCCACCGCTGAAGCCCGCCCATAAGAGGTGCTGTTGCCCGGTCGTCGTCGTGGTCTGGAACCAAGCGGACAGCGTGAAATTGCTCGCGGTCTGCGCGACCGTGCTGGTCGTGGCGACATAATCGCTCGTCCCGTCGAAGGACAATCCCGCCGCGCCGATGTAGCCCGTCGTCCACGCAGGATCGGCCGCATCCACGCCCGCAGTGCTGCCGAGAGTTCCGTGGTTGCCGAGCGTGCCGGAGTCGAGCGCCGTCTGGCTTACGCCCCCATCGTTGAGTCTCCACCAGTTCGCCAGATTGCTGCTCACCGGCCCGACCGTCAGCGTCGCATCCTCATTCACCGAATACGCATCGTTCACCGCGACCGGCGCGTCGTTGACTGCGGTCACCGTGAGAGAAGCCGTGTCCGTCGTCGTGGAAAATGCGGTGGCACCTCCATTCGCCGAAGTATCCGTGAGGCCGCCATTCACCCCGCTCGTCTGATCCCAGGCGCGAAAGGTAAGGGCGCTGGACAGGGTGCCGCTGTAGTTCGCGCTCGGGCGGAAATAGAGGCGAGTATTGGCGTTATCCGCCAGCAGGCGTGCGTTGGCATTGCTCACCGTTCCGAGCGCGAGCCAGTTGGTGCCATTGTTAGTCGAGTAGAACCATGCGCCGTTGCTGGTATCCGCCGCCGTGATGGCGATGCCTAGCAGCGGGCTCGCATCCGGGTCGGTCACATTGTCCACCTGCCCGGCGGGCACGGCAAAATCGACCAACTGCGAGACCAGCGTGCCGACCGCTCCGCTCGGTGCCGGAGCGTCTTCCGCAATCGCGCTCAGCGCGGGGCTCTTCGTCGCATCGAGCGTGGGGGCGGCCAGCACCTCGACCCATTGCGTCTGGAAATTTGCGCTCACCGCCGCGCCCGTCTCGACCTGTCCGGCCCGGTATTCAAAGTCCCAATCGCCCCCGAGCCGCACGTGTCCAGTAGGGTCCGAACTCGCCGCCACGTCCGCGCCGGTGATCCGCGCCAACCCCTCGACCAGCGCCCGCCCGGCCCCATTCCGCGCCACGTCGCAGCCATAGAGGAGGATGTCGGCCTCCTCGCTCAGCGCAAAGGACCACGAAGCGATGGCCTGCGCCTGAGACTCCAGCGTGGCGGCGTCGAGCAAGGTCGCGCCCAGCAGCACGCCGCCCTCCGTGCCGTGGGAGACGATGTGCACCGCATCCACCCCGCGTCGTCCGCTGAGTGCCTCGCCGATCTGAACAATTCCGTCGCGGTGCGGATCGAGTAGCACCACCTCGAACTGCACGCCCTCCGCCTCCCGCCCCACCAAATCCTCGACCAACTGCTCATAGCCATCGACGCCCGTATCCACGAAGACCACTTCCCGCCGCCGCACCACCGCCACCTCCACCGCGACCGTGGCCTCCGCTGGCGCGCCCGAGGAGAGTTCACGGCTGGTCGTGGCGACCGGAGGAGACAGTTCCTCCCTCGGTTCAGGCACCTCTTCCGCCGGCGCGGTGGCGCTGCAGAGGATGCGATCCTCCAAGGTCTCCAGAAGGAGCTTGCGGCGGTGTTTGGACGATTGGCGAGCCATTGAAACCTCTCCCTAAGAGCACCATCCATTCCGTTGACCACAACACGCCGGTGTGGCTCCGAACCTGCCATTCCGACACGTCAAGCCGTATCAGACTTGCAGCTTCTTCCCGACATTGACGATCGCAGCATTCAGGGCCTCTAAGGTGAACGGCTTGGTGACCACCGTCGCATTCACCCGCTGGAAGAAACTTTCCGTCGCTAAATGGTTTTGCTGTCCGGTGACGAAGAGAAAGCGCAGGCGCGCCGCTGGGCGGATGCGCGTCACGGCCCAGTAAAACATCTCGCCGTTCATCTGCGGCATCATCATGTCGCACAAGATCAAATCGAAGGGATCCTTGAGGATTTCTTTAAGCCCGTCCGCCCCGTTGCTCACGCTAATCACTTCGTAGGAGCGCGAAATAAAAAGGTCGCTGATCACTTCCCGAAAACCGGTGTCATCGTCCAGGAGCAAGACACGCTGCTTGGTAATCTTCTGCTCCATCGGCTCTGGTTTGCGCTGTAGCGCAGTGGACTCGACCGGAAACTCGGGATCGATAGATACCGTGTCGGGGGAGTCGAAACTGTACTTAAGAGTGCGCAACGTGCGTGAGGCTGGCCGAGGCCGCGTCTCCGAGATTGAGCAATGCAGGTGCCACGCACTCTCTCGCTGCCTTACTGACGGAAGGAACGTGCCGTGGCGGTATAGTTCCTGCCTCTCGGGACAAGGGCCGATGCCGTTATCCCGCGAAGCCCTATCTGATAAGTGAATCACGTCCTCGAAACACGCGATCCGCGCCGACGGGCGTTTTGTTGCCTGATCGCCCCATCAATGAGGGCATCGGGATGACTGCGCGTTCCGGGGAGTTCGCGCGCGAGATGTTTGCCCTGGCAATTTCGGCGGGTGCGCCGGCTCCGGCCACGGGACGGGTGCTGCTGCTTGAGGACGACCCATCTTTCAATAAGATCATCAAGGTCTTCCTGACCGAGAGCGGCTACACGGTCACGGCGGTGCAGAACGGCGTGGAAGGCATCCGGGAAGTGCTCGCCGGAGATTTTGTGGCGATTCTCTGCGACATGATGATGCCCACTCTGCCGGGCGACCTATTTTATCGTGCCGTCGAGCGGGCACGTCCGCACCTTTGCGCGCGCTTTGTGTTCATGACGGGCCATCTAGGTTCGAGGGCCAATTTTATCCAGAGCGTAAACGGCTTTGTGCTCCAAAAACCGTTTCAACTGAAGGACCTGCTGGATTCGATTACTTTCGCCGAAGTGCGCGGCTCCTACCGGAGGATCTTTGAGTCTGAACCGATCGATCCCATCCATCCCGGTGTCTGCGAGCTGCTGGACGCGCTGCCGGGAGTCGAGAGTCCTCCCCAGCTCGAAACCGAAGTCGCGCCCGAAGTGCCCGCATACCGCTCGCAGCCTGCGGCGGTTGATCCGGTCCCGGAACCTGCCGTCGAAACCCTGGTTGTGGAGCAGCGGAGGGAATGGTGGCGGCCGACCCTCACAACCTGCCTCGGACTGGCACTCCTGGCGGGGTTGATCGCGATTCCGGTCCGCTGGCAACTCGACTTGGGCAGGCGGGGCGGGGTCTTGGCGAGCGAATTGCGGCCGCTCGAGACGCAGTGGACGGCGGCGGCGCAACAACAAGGGTACGCGGAGACCGCCCGGACCAGGAATGAAGAATCGCTGAAGTTGGCAAAGCGTATCGCGGAGGATCGGGCGGCTCCGCGATGGGGGGCAGCGCTCCGGAGCCTCGCCAAGGCTGCCGGTCCGAACGTCGAGCTTCGGGACGTCCAGGCTCGCGCCAAGTCGGACGATCAAGGCGCCTGCGACCTGCGTGTCGCGGGCGTCTGCACCGGGCAGTCGCCGCGTGAGATTGCAGACCAACTCTGGCGGGAGCTGGAGGCGAATCTGAAGCGACACTTCCCCGCGAATGGCGTGACGACCCGTTTGGAACGGCTCGACGATGAACCGCCGTTGCCGTCAGCGTCTCCTAATCAACAGAGAGCGGCGTTCACGATCCTGGTCACGACGGGCGCGAAGGCGCTGGAACTGGGGAGGAGTGAGGGACGATGAGTGGGGCTTTCAACCCACTGAAGAACTTCCGCTGGCTGGTCGCGGCTAGCGTCGCCACGGTCGTTGGGTGGGCGTGGTATGCCGAGGGAGTCCGCCCGCTCCGAGAAGATGAAGTGACCACCCGGATTAGAATCGCGGAGTTGGGCGGAAAGATCGAAAGCGCGGGCAAAGCGATCGAGAAAATGCGGGCTCATGACGGGCAAGCCGCAGAGGCGCGCGCCGAGCTGGATCGCTGGAATCAAGAATGTCCCGCGGGTTCGGCCATGACCTGGTTTCCGGAGCTGGTGAAGAGCCATTTCACCCGCTTCGGCATGGTCGTCGCGATCGTTCGCCTGAATACGACTTTGGACGAGCCGGATCTGCCCGGCTACAGTCGCGCCTACTGGTCGGTGGGGCTGCCGATCTCGGAAGCGAATAAAGGCCTCGCGTCCCTCCTGGCGGCGGCTGAGCTCGAGCAGCATCACCGTTTCGTCCGGTTGCTTGACTTCGCCATCCAGCCGGACCCTCACGATCTCTCGCGGCGCATCGCCGTGCTGAATTTATCGGCTTTGATCAGGAAGTAGAGCGTCCACGGAAAGTATTCCCGTCTGCACTGGAAGACCTGGCGATCCCTGCGGGTCATCCGTGCAGAACCAGCAAGCGGTCTGCGCGTGGCCCGCACCCGGCGCGGTGCGTTCTTATCTCACCGCTTCGACCCAACTTGCGACGCTGTAACCATAGTCCCCGGTGCCGCTGAATTTATCGAGCGCCTCGTCGTAGTGGATTTGGCCACCGCCGGTGCTCAACGTCCTGCCGATCAGCGCGCCGAAAATCTGCGCATTGCCAGTCATCGTGAAGTCGGACCCGGGAGCGTTGATGGCGCCGATAATATCGCCGCCGCCATTGATGGTGACGCTTCGGGGCGTCCCTACGGCCGGGGTGACGACGTTGACGATGTTATTCGCGGCAATATTGGTTTGATTGACGAAGGATGAGCCGGTGACTTTGACATCTCCCTCGATGTGATAGGTGACATGGACGCCGGGTTGCTGAAGCATGTAGCTGCTGCCGGAAGTGGTGAAGTCGCCGGTGACCCAGATTTCCACATAACTTTCCTGCCCTGCGGCATGTGGCGCTAGGGTCAGCACGTCCCCGCCAGCGAGGCGGACCTTCGAGACCTTGTAGCGGGCCGGCGAAGAAGATGACCCGCCGGTCAGGGTGACAGCCGAGGTGATTTCGGACGGCATCGGATTAAAGGTCGTCCAAACGGGAGCGCGCACCGGAACCAGCGGTCTGCTAAAGGGAGTTGTGACTGGGCCTTGCACATTGTCTGTGTTTTGGATCGTCGGACCACTGTATGCCACAGAACCGTAAACGTAGGAGTCTTTCAAATCAGAAGCACCCTGCGTATCGTTCACGCCCACGTCGCCGTTCGACTGCCGTTTGGAGAGGTCGTAGAGGCCGTTCGTCGACTTGGCCGGGTCGCTGGAGTCGAAGCTGTCGATGATACCGCCACTGCCCATGTTGAATTTCTTATCCAGCAAGATAGCTCTCCGATACGGAGATTTAGGACTAGCCAGGACTTCGATCGTCCGCGTCGCCCGTGGTGCACCCAGCGCGGCACCACTCTGGCGATCCTTCCGCAGGCTCAGCTTGCGGAGCAGCGTGTCCCGCGTGTCGAGCCCCGCGATTGCTCCGCCGGAGAGATCCACAGAGCCAGTGGAGCGGATGCGCAGCCACTCTGCGGCTGCCATGGCGACTTTGTCCGCCGCCACCGTGGCGCTGATCGGCCCGGTCGCAGGAACTCCGGTGGAAAGGGAGATGCTCAGGGTGACGGCGCTGGTCCCTGGCGGACCCGGAGCACCGGACCAGCCGTCCGCGGTCCACGAATCCTTTTGTGCGGTCATCAGTCCGATTTCCGCGCCTGCCTCCGCGGCATGCATCGCTTGCGTCCAGCGCGAGGAGTGGTGGCTGGTGCGAAAGCCGTGCTGAGCGGCGGTCAACGCGGTGCCAACCACGACGAGTGTGACTGCGAGGACTGCCAGCGCGGCAAGGACGGCCGAGCCGGACTCTTTCGTGGACAATAAATGGTGGCGTGAGGCTCTGGAGATCGGAGTCATAGCTGAAGGTCGGAGCGTTGCCGGCTGAGGATATCGAGCTGCCGGCGGAGAACCCGGCTGCCGCTCCCCCGCATCGGCTGGTTGTAAAAGACCTGCGACCGGACGTCGCCCGTGGCTTCCCTCCGGAACGAAAGCACGAAGGCCCCGGCGGCGGTGGCGATGGAGCGCGGCGTACCGGCCTCGTTGCGAATGATCGCTCCATCGAGCACGTAATACCGGACCATCATCGTGCCGCCGTAGCTGACGGACGTCCCCGAGAGCGTCGGCGCGTTAGGCGTGCGCGACCCGATGGCGTTGTCTTCCTCCCGCGTGTCTGCGTAATAATCTGGGATGGTCCCCCTCAGCTCCGAGCCGGAATTGGTGCCGGTGACCAGTGTGGCGCCATTGTAGATTTCCACCACCGAGGCGCGCCGGATGTCCCGCTTGAGGTAATCGACCACGCGCATCTGATCGTTTTGTCGCTGGGCGTAAGCCGTAGCATTCACGGCATTGGCTTGCAGCGCCGTCCACGTTACCATGAGCGCCGCCGAGAAGACCCCGAAGACGCCCATCGCCACGAGGAGTTCGATAATGGTGAAAGCCGTGAACCGGCTAGCGTTACGGGAGATCACTTTTTGAAATGCCTCCTCTCGAGATCACGGTGATGCCACTGCGCGTCTGCGGCCGGTTCGAACGGCGTCCCGTCCACGTGACGGTGGCGACGACTTTCACCGCACTGGCCGTGTTCAGGTCCGGACCAGCCCCGGCGAACGAAGCCGTTGGCGTCGAGGTGCCATTCCAAGTCGCCTGCAATGTCTTCGCGGTGGGGACATCGTATCCAGAGATGGTGATCGTCTCCTGCGAAACGGTGATGCCCGCCATGGCCGTCGGGCGGGCCGTCCAGACACCGCCCGTCACGCCAATGGTGCTGGTGACCTGAGGCCAATCGAGCAGACGGAGTTGGTCGAGGCGTTGCTCCAGGCCGGACGCTGCCAGCGCGTCCTCCTCC
>JBGSYE010000341.1:0-3833 GCA_041751075.1 Chthoniobacteraceae bacterium | reverse complement strand
CGTCCATGATCTGCACGCCACGATCCTGCATCTGCTCGGCGTCGATCACACCAAGCTCATCTACCCCCACAAGGGCCGCCCCGAGCGCATCGACCAGAACGAAGGGCACGCTTACACGAAGATTACTGGTTGAGTGCTGCAGGAACTCGTGCTGCGGCCTGCTGCCGCAGGCTCCTGGACTTCTGTGATCCTTCACAGCTCTCGGGGAGCAGCGCGGACCCCACGGAAAGCTGTGAAGGAATCACAGCAGTCCAGGGCCTTTGGCGTCACTCCAGTTCGATCGTCGCGATGCGGGCCATCACTCTTTCGCTCAGGGCCTGGTAAAGTGCGCGGCCTTCGCCGTTCAGGTCGGCTTCTGTGAAGTGGATGGGTTCGCCGACGACGAGCGTGACGGGGCGGAAGAAGCGCGGTTTTCCACCGCGGGGAAAGGCCTCGTGCGCGCCGAAGATGCGCATCGGGACGACGGGCGCGAGGGTCTTGGCGATGACGAGGCCGAGGCCGGGCTGCGCTGGCTGGAGCTTTCCGTCGAGCGTGCGCGAGCCTTCGGGGAAGATGATGGTGCTGCCGCCGGCGCGCACGATTTTGATGACGTTCTTCAGCGCGCTGCGGTCGGCATTGTCCTGATCCACCGGGATCACGCGCAGGTGCGGAAAGATCGGGCCGAGGAGCGGCCACTGGAGGAGCGTCTTGCGGGCGAGGAAGGAGATCTCACGGCGACAGGCGATGCCGGCGAGCGGCGGGTCGAGGTAGCTCTCGTGATTCATCGCGAGGATCGCGGGGCCTTCCTCGATGATCCGCTCGCGATGGATCACCCGGTAGTCGAAGAACGTCCGGGCGAGATATTTCGAGAGATGGTAAAAGAGTTGATAGGTGGCGCCCATCGATGAATGCGAAAGGCGGAACGCGGAACGCGGGCCAGGACGAATCACGGCACGACGCGCATTCCCCGATCCTCGAATTTCAAGCCTTTGAGTTTCAGCCTTCCGATGATTTCACCGACCACGCCGTCTATGGTGAGATTCGAGCTGTCGATGACGTGGGCGTCTTCGGCGATGGTCAGCGGGCTGGCGACGCGGGTGCTGTCGGTCTGATCCCGCCTGGCGATGGAGTCTTCGAGCCCCTGTCGCGCGCGACGCTGGGCGCGGACTTCGAGGCTGGCGTCGATGTAGAATTTGTACGGGGTCTGCGGAAAGACGGCGCTGCCGATGTCGCGGCCTTCCATCACCAGGTCGTGGTCGCGAGCGTAGGCGCGCTGCCTGAGGACGAGCAGGCGGCGGACTTCGGCGATGCTGGCGATCGCGGAGACGTTCGAGTTCACGGCTTCGTCGGTGAGATGCGGGGTGGGATCGATGCCGTCGATGTGGATCGTCGATTCGCCACCGGCGAGTCCGCACTCGATCTCCGCAAAGTGGAGCAACTGCTGCACGCGCCCGGCATCCGCGGTCGGCACCTGCCGGGAGACGGCGAGCCAGGTGACGGCGCGATACATGGCGCCGGTATTCACGTAGAGGAAGCCGATGCGGCGGGCGAGCATCCGCGCGACGCTGCTCTTGCCGCTCGCGGCGGGGCCGTCGATGGCGATGACGATGTGGGGGAAGTTCATGGGAAAGCGCGAAGCGCGAAGCTCGAAGCGCGAAACAGACGGCGGAAACTTTCGGACGTGGGGGAAAAATTCCGCGGCGTGCCTGTCGATGCGCTCCCTGTTTTCTCCATGCCCTGGAATTTGTTTCGCACTTCGCGTTTCGAAATTCGAGGTTTCACGCCACTCATTCCGCTGGCGCGCCGGGATTGATCACCGGCGTCTGGGCTTGCGGCGGCTCCTTGGTGATCTTTTCCAGCGCGTCGTGAAATCCGGGATAGGAGGTATTCACGCACTCGGTATCGGCGACGACGGTCTCGCCTTCGGCAAAAAGGCCGGCGATCGCGAAGGCCATGGCGATGCGATGATCGCCGAAGCTTTGGACGCGCGCGCCATGGAGGGGCGCACCGCCGATGATATCGAGGCCGTCCTCGGATTCCGTGACCTGCGCCCCCATGGCGCGGAGGTTCGTGGCCACTGCAGCGAGCCGGTCGGTCTCCTTCACGCGCAGCTCGCCGGCATTGGCGATGATCGTGCGGCCATGCGCGAGGGCGCCGGCTACGGCGAGGATCGGGAGTTCGTCGATGACGTTGGGGATTTCCTTGCCCTCGATGGTCGTGCCCTTGAGCCGCGCGCCACCGATCTCGAGCACGCCCAGAGGTTCGGCTTCCTGACTTTCCACCGTCTCGCGGATGTGCGCACCCATGCGGACGAGGACGTTGAGAATGCCGGTCCGCGTCTTGTTCAGGCCCACGTTTTTGATGAGGAGGCGCGAGTGCGGTTGCGCGGCGGCGGCCACGAGCCAGAAGGCCGCGCTGGAGATATCGCCCGGCACCTGGAAGTCGCGCGACTCGGGCGTGTGCCCGCCGTAGATCGTGACGGTGAGATCGTTCCTCTTCGGTCCGGCGAGGAAGTATTCGAGCATCGTCTCCGTGTGATCGCGGCTCTGGCTTGGCTCGGTGATGCTGGTCTTGCCGCTGGCATACATCCCGGCCAGCAGCACCGCGCTTTTCACCTGTGCGCTGGCCACGGGGCTGAAGTACTGGATGCCCTTGAGCGGCGCGCCTTCGATGACGAGCGGGGGCCGGTGGTCCTTGCCATCGGCGGTAATCTTCGCACCCATCTGCGCGAGCGGCTCGATCACGCGCTTCATCGGCCGCTTCGAGAGCGAGGCGTCGCCGATGAGCCGCGTCTTGAAGGGCTGCCCGGCGAGCAGGCCCGCGAGCAGGCGCATGGTGGTCCCGGAGTTGCCGCAGTCGAGGTCGCGCTTCGGCGCGGTAAAGGCGCGCTTGCGACCATGCACCACGAGCGTGGTGTCATCGGCCACCTCGATCTGGATGCCGAGTGCGCGCATCGCTTCCACGGTGCAGAGGCAGTCCTCGCTCGGCAGGAAACCTTTGATGACACACACGCCATTGCTGAGCGCGGCGAAGATCACGGCGCGATGCGAGATGCTCTTGTCGCCGGGGACCTCCACTTCGGCCTGGATGGTGGGTGCGCGGCGGATTTTCCAGTCAGACATTTGGCAAGGGCGGGAGCCGCAGGGCGTCGCGGCGAGTTTTGGCTTGGGTGAGAAATTCGCGGATCGCGGGATCGGACGGATCGCGGGCGAGGATGTTCCCGATTTCGCCGAGCTTGGCAATGGTGGCGTCGAGCGCGGCGCGCACCGCGGGGGCGTTGGCCGCGAGAATCTCCGCCCACATCTCCGGCGCGCCCGCGGAGACGCGCGTGGCGTCGCGAAAGCCGGGGCCGCACAGCCCGAAGGCGGCGGGATTGCCCTCGCCGACCACATTGACCAGCGTCGCCGCGAGGAGGTGGGGAAAGTGGCTGATCATCGCGACGGCCTCATCGTGCGCAGCGGGCGTGAGCTGGCGGACCGTGCACCCGAGGGACTCCCAGAATGCGCTGACGGTCGCGGTCGCCGCCGCCTCCGACTCCGCATCGGGCGTGACGATGCACACCGTGCCGCGGAAGAGATCGGCCCGCGCCGCCCGCAGTCCCGTCTGATCCGACCCGGCCATCGGATGGCTGCCGACGAAGGGCATCCTGCCGCGAAAGATCGCGCCGAGCTCCGCCACCAGCGCTCCCTTCACACTGCCCACATCGGTGACGATGGCCCCCGGCCTGGCAGCTTCCGCGATTTCGCACGCGAGCGCCGGCATCGCGCCCACCGGCGTGCAGAGGACGATGAGTTCCGCATCGCGCACCACGCGGGCGACATCCGTGGCCGCGTAGCTGGCGATCGCGATGGCCT
>JBGSYE010000340.1:0-2525 GCA_041751075.1 Chthoniobacteraceae bacterium | reverse complement strand
GGTTTCGCCATTCTGGATGAAAAGGACGCGATTCACAGCGCTCAACGTGGCCGCTGAGGACGGAAAGGCGAAGCACGAAGCGGCGAGGGCCGCTCGCCGCCATGCAGCCCAGGTTTCCTTTGGTGCTCGATGGGAAAACCGCTACCATCCGCCCATGGCTGTCCCTCAGAAGAAACCGTTCGTCACTCCCGAGGAGTATCTCCGCCTGGAGCGGGAGGCGGAGTACAAGAGTGAATACTACGATGGGGAGATCTTTGCGATGGCAGGTGGGAGCGTGACCCACAGCCTGATTTGCACGAATGTCTTGGGCGAACTTCGCAGTCTTCTCCGTGGCGGACGCTGCGTGACCTACGACAGCAATTTGAAGATCAAAGTCTCCAGCACGGGGCTCTACACCTATCTGGACGCCTCGGTGATCTGCGGGCCGGTCGAACATCCCCCGGAAGGCGAGGACATGGCGCTGAATCCCACGCTGATCGTCGAGGTGCTCTCGGATTCCACCGAGGCCTACAATCGCGGACGGAAGTTTGAGCACTATCGGAGCCTCCCGTCCTTCCGCGAATATGTGCTGGTGTCGCAGAAGGAACCGCTCGTCGAGACGTTCTTCCGCCAACCGGAGGGGAACTGGCTTTTCAACGCCACCCGCGGCCTGGAGGCAGTGGTCCGCCTCCATTCCCTCGACGTGGATTTGCGCTTGAGCGAAGTGTACCTCGCCGTGGACATCGCGGCGGATTCAGCGGCCCCGGCGGCGTCGGCGTCGGCGGCGTAGCGCTTACTTTTTCTTCCTCTCGGTGGCGTCTTTCTTCACCTCGATCTTGCGATAGAGCGTGGCCATCGAGATTTTCAGCATCTTCGCGGCTTTCTCGCGGCTGCCGCCATTGTGCTTGATGGTCTCCTCGATGTAGTGGCGCTCCGTCTCCTTGGTGTAATCGTCGAGAGTCTGGCCGACGGGCATCGTATTCGTGGCGTAATCGGACGGGGACGAGGCCTGGCGGATCACATGCGGCGGGAGGTCTTCGGACTTGATCACGCCTTGCTCGCAGAGGGCGCACGCCCGCTCGATGGCGTTCTCGAGTTCGCGCACATTGCCGGGCCAGCGGTAGCGGGCGAGCAGATCGACGGCCTTCGGGTCGATCCTCTTCGGCTCGGTCTTTGTGTGCGTGGCGTTCTTTTGCAGAAAGTGGGTGACGAGCAGCGGGATATCCTCGGTGCGCTCGCGCAGCGGGGGCATCTCGATCGGGATCACCGCGAGGCGGTAGTAGAGATCTTCGCGGAAGCCGCCGCTCTTGATCTTCTCATGCAGCGATTCATTGGTCGCGGCGAGGACACGCACATTGATGGGCTGAATCTTCGTATCGCCCACGCGGCGGAGCTGGCGCTCCTGGAGCACGCGCAGGAGCTTCGTCTGGAGCGGCTGGGCCATCGAGTTCACCTCGTCGAGGAAGATGGTACCGCCTTCCGCTTCCTCGAAGAGGCCGATCTTGTCCTGCACGGCGCCGGTGAAGCTGCCCTTCTTGTGGCCGAAGAGTTCGGATTCGAGCAGATTCTCGGGCAGCGCCGAGCAGTTGATGGCCACAAAGGGCTGATGCTGGCGCGTGGAATTGAAGTGCAGCGCGCGGGCGACGAGTTCCTTGCCGGTGCCGCTCTCGCCTTGGATGAGGATGGTCGAGTCGGTGTCGGCGACCTTTTTCAGAAGATTGTACACTTCATCCATCCGCGGGCTCATGCCGACGATGGACTCGAAGCTCGACGTGCGCTTCACCACCTGGCGCAGGTTGCGGATCTGGCGCTTGTCCTCGGAGTGCTCCAGCGCCCGCTGGATGGTGAGCTGCAGCTCGTCCACCTTGAAGGGCTTGGTGATGTAGTCGTAGGCGCCGAGCTTCATCGCTTCGAGCGCCGTCTCGACGGTCTTGTAGGCGGTGATGAGGATCACCGGCGTCTGCGGCAGCGACTCGCGGCACTCGCGGAGGATGTCGAGCCCGCCCACCTTGTCCATGCGCAGGTCTGTGATGACGAGCTGCGGGGCCTGGGTGGCGAGGCTCTCGATCGCCTTTTGGCCGGAATTGTAAGCGATGGTCTGGTGCCCCCGCTCTTTGCAGATTTCGGAGATCACTGCCACCATTTGCGGGTCGTCGTCGATGATGAGGATTCGGGCCATGTTTGGTTGGTTTTGGGTGTCGCGGATTTGAGAGATATGCAAATATGCGAAGAATGGAAGGGAAATTTCGGGCTATTTGATAGTCGATTGACGTCTAGAATCTCAAAGAAGAGATGCATTCCTCGTTTTCCCAACAAATGAGTGATCCTCTCAATCTCGACTGCGGCGGAAGAGACGAAGCCCCAAGCGCGGCGGGGATTCGTCTTCACCGGGACAACGCAGGCCCGGTTTAACTGCGACCGTTCGCACCGCGTCCGAGGGCGCGAACGATTCGCGCCAAAATGCGCTCGGTGCGCGGTGCCGCCAAGGCGCACTCCCAGATACGCAAGACGACCCATTCCTCGGCCCGCAAGGCGCGCGTGACGGC
>JBGSYE010000339.1:0-6643 GCA_041751075.1 Chthoniobacteraceae bacterium | reverse complement strand
ACATCGCGGCGATCTCCCCGCGCGGTCCGATCGCCACGCTCGGGACGCAGCAGGTGCAGACCGCGCCATCGGGGGACGCATAGACGCGCACCTCCGGCTCCCACTTCACCCCGCCATCGCGCGAGACGCGGCTCCACACTTCCATCCCGCCACCGCGCAGATCGAGCCACACACAGCTCACCAGCCCACGCCCGTCTCCCGCCATCGCGTGCAGACCCTCGCGCGCGGAGTTCGCGACGGTGTTGATGCGCTCTCCGCTGCGCCAGGTCTTTCCCGCATCGCCGGAGAGCCACGAATAGAGGTCGCCATCGCCCATCGAGATGGCCGTGACCACGAGCTGGCTGCCCGACGCAACCACGCGCGGACCGCGCCGCATCCCGAGCGCGAGCTTCGGCAACTCGGCCACCTTCACCGGTGGCCCGAACTTCCCCTCCGCACCGCTCGCGCGGCTGGCGAATATCGCGGAGCCTTCGCCGAAGACGACGTGCAGCGCGCCATCCGCGGCAACGGCGACTTGCGGCTGTTGGGGAGCGGGGAGTCCGGGCGTCGGCAGTTCGAGCGAAGCGGCCAGCACCGAGGCCATCGATGCGGCCGCTCCGAGGCAGGTGAGGAGGAGGCGGGTCATGGCCTCCACTCTAGCGAATTCTCCCGCGCGTTACTTCTTCTTTTCGTTCTCGGCGGCATGCGCGCAGGTGCAGGCGTATTCCTGAAGCTTGCACTCCGGGCACTTCGAGAAGTCCATGTTGAACTTCTCGTAGGTCGCCTTCGCCTTCGCGTCGGCCTTGATGCTCACGGAGACGGGATAGTCGCCGCCTTCGGGGAGCGCATTGCTGGAGACGAGCTTCCCGGCTTCCTCCGTGAACTCGAGCTTCGTCGGCTTGCTGCGGTCGCCAGCGGTGACGGCGATGACTTGGCCGCTGAGCTTCGCGGGCTTGAGGTCGTCGGTCAGCGCGGTGATCTGCACTTTGCGATCCGCGGTGACGAGGAACTCGAGGTGCGGCTCGACGGAGGTGATGACGCGGCCGCCATTCGGGCCGGGCTCCTTCTTTTCGTGCTTGGGTTCCTTTTCCGCGGCGAAGGCGGGGACGGCGAGCGCGAGGGCGGCGAGGAGTTTCAGGGCGATGGATTTCATGTGGTTTGTTTTTCGTTTTGGCTTGGAAATGGGTGATCCGCCGCGGCGTCCAAGCCGGCGCTGCGACGGAGTTTGGTTCATTGAGCGGCGCCGGCTTCGCGCTCGACAGCGGCGAGCGCGGCTTTGCGGCCAAAGGTGTAAAAGACGGTGGGCGTGACGACGAGGCCGAGCAGCGTGCTGGTGACGAGCCCGCCGACGATGACGACGGCGACCGGGTGCAGGATTTCCTTTCCCGGCTGATCGGCGGCGAGGACGAGCGGGATGAGGCCGATGCCGGCGGCGAGGGCCGTCATGAGCACGGGCACGAGCCGTTCCCTGGTGCCGCGGATGATCATCGCGCGGGTGAAGCCCTCGCCTTCCCTTGCCATGAGGTGCAGGAAGTGGCTGATGAGCATGATCGAATTCCGCGCCGCAACGCCCGCCACGGCGACGAAGCCAACCAGCGTGGCGATGCTGATATTCCCCAGCTTCAGCCAGGTGAAGACAAGCCCGCCGACGAGCGCGAGCGGGATGTCGCAGAGCACCTGCACGGCGAAGAGTGGCGTCTTGAAATAGCCGTAGAGGAGGAAGCCGATGACCACGAGCACGAGCGCTGAGAAGCCGGCGATGCGCCGCGTGGCCTCCCGCTGCGCCTCGAATTCGCCTTCGTAGGTGATGAAGTAACCCACGGGCAGCGCGACCCTTTCCCCCCCCTCCTCGCGCAGCCGCTCGACGAGCGCGCCGACATCGCGCGCGGTTGGCTTGATGGCGATGGTGAAGCGGCGCTGGCTGTTCTCGCGGAAGATGACGTTCGGCCCCTTCGCTTCGCGGACATCGGCGACGAGCGAAAGCGGGATGCGCTGGCCGGTGAAGGTCTCGACGGGAAGCTGCGAGATCTTGTCCGGCGAATCGCGCCACTCGATCGGCAGTCGCAGCACGAGCGCGACCGTGCGCTGCCCCTCGCGCAGCTCGGCGACTTCCTTGCCGCCGATGAGCGCGGAGAGCTGCTCGTTCAAGTGGCCGGGCGCGATGCCGTAGGCGGCGGCGCGGTCGCGATCGGCCTCGATGCGGAGCTGCGGGATGCTCGACTGCTGGTCGAGCTTTGCGCTCTCGAATCCAGGGATGCTCTTCGCGATGCCCTGCACCTCGATGCCGATATGCCGCAGCTTGTCGAGGTCGGGCCCGAAGATCTTGATCGCGACGGGCGCGGAGACGCCGCTGAGCATGTGCCCGATGCGATCCGCCAGCGGCCCGCCGATCGCCGCAAAGACGCCGGGCACGCTGCGGACGCGGCGCTGAAGATCGTCGAGGATTTCCTGCCGTGCGCGCCCGCCGTCTTCCGCTTCGCGGAAATCCACGTCGAACTCCGCCGTGCTCACCGGCACGACGTGATCGCCGCGTTCCGCGCGCCCGAGGCGGCGTCCGACCTTGCGCACCTCCGGTACGGCGAGGATCTGCTGCTCGATCACGTCGGAGATCATATTCATCTCCTCGAGCGAGGTGCCCGGCGCGGACGTGGCGGCGATGAGCGCGGTCTCTTCCTTGAAGGAGGGCAGGAAGTCCTTGCTCATGCGCGGGTAGAGCGAGAACGCGGCGGCGACGATGCAGGCCACGATGGCGAGCAGCAGATACGGCTGGCTCAGCCCGAAGCGCAGCAGCGTATTTTCAAGCAGCCACTTCATCCCGCGCACGAGCGCGCCGTCGTGGTGGGTGGGGGAAGTCGGGCTTCCAGCCTGAAAGGGAAGACGGGCTTCCAGCCCGTCGGCAGGCGGAACGCCTGCCTGCCGTGACAGCCGGGACGGCTGTCTTCCGAGCAGCAGCGAGCACAGCACCGGGATCGCGGTGAGCGAGACGACGAAGGACGCCACCATCGAGATGATCGTGGCGATGGCGATGGGCGCGAAAAGTTTCCCCTCGACGCCGCTCAGGCCGAGCAGCGGCAGGAAGACGAGGATGATGAGGATCGTCGCGTAGAGGATCGAATTCCGCACTTCGCCGGAAGCCGCCGCGATGACGTGCAGCTTCGGTCGGGGAGTCGGTGCCGATGCATTCTCACGCAGGCGCCGGAAGACATTCTCCACATCTACGATGGCATCGTCCACGACCATGCCGATGGCGACGGCGAGCCCGCCGAGCGTCATCGAGTTCACCGAAATCCCGAACCACCGAAAGGTCAGCATGGTGATGGCGAAGGAGAGCGGCATCGCCATCAGCGTGATGAACGTGGTGCGGAAATTCAGGAGGAAGAGAAAGATGACGACGGTGACCATGATCGCGCCGTCGCGGATCGCCTCCTTGAGATTGCCGATCGCATGGTCGATGAAGTCCTTCTGCTGAAAGAGCAGCATCGTCTCGACGCCTTTGGGGAAGGTCGTCTTCAGCTCTTCGAGCGCGGTGTTGATCTGCTCGGTGAGCGCGCGCGTGTCGAAGCCGGGTGATTTCGTGATCGACATGATGACGCCATAAGTCGGCGACTTCTCCGGGCTCTGGCTCACCGTCGCATCGCCGCGCATCGGCTCGATGCCCCACTCCACTTTCGCCACGTCGGAGATGAGGATCGGGCGGTCGTTCACCGTCTTGATGACCGTGCGCGCGATGGCCGCGGGGTCCGTGGTCATGGCAAGATTGCGCACCATGATTTCCGTCGGCCCGGTATTGAGAAAGCCGCCCGTGCTCGTGCTCGCGGCCTCGCGCGCGGCGTGCTCCAGTTCGTCGAAGCTCACGTCGTTCGCCTGCATCCGAAACGGGTCCGGCAGAATCTCCACCTGCTTCACGCCGCCGCCCATGTTCAGGATTTCCGCGATGCCGGAGATGCTTTGCAGCCGGCGTTTGATCGTCCAGTCCGCGAGCGCCCGCACGTCGCGCGGATGAATGTAGCCGGGCTCGCCTTCCTTGATCGTCGAGCGCACGCCGACGAGCAGGATTTCGCCCATGAGCGAAGCGACCGGCGTCATGAACGGCTGCGCGCCCTCTGGCAGCTGCTCGCTCACACTTTGCATTCGCTCCTGCACGAGCACGCGGGCCTTGTAG
Source organism: Chthoniobacteraceae bacterium (assembly GCA_041751075.1). GTDB lineage: Bacteria > Verrucomicrobiota > Verrucomicrobiia > Chthoniobacterales > Chthoniobacteraceae > JANNXQ01. The sequence goes on along the minus strand of JBGSYE010000339.1, from coordinate 2,502 downwards.
ATGTCCGTGCCCCAGCCGAACTCGGCATAGACGAGCGAGAGCGACACGTCGGAATTCGACCGCAGCCGCGTGAGCCCCGCGACGCCCATGAGCGCGCTTTCGATGGGCTGCGTGACGCGCGTTTCCACCTCCTCCGGCGCGAGCCCGGGCGCTTCGGTGAGGATGATGACGGTTGGCTTGGTCAGATCCGGCAGCACCTCGACCGGAAGTTGCATGGTCGTCTGCAATCCCGAGAACAACAGGATGAGCGAGAGTCCGAGGACGGTCGCTCGATTCGCCAGCGACCAGTGGATCATCTTATTGAGCATGGCGGCGGGCGTGTGCAAAGAGTGCGGGCATAAGAGTGCTCACCGTCACCGATGTATCCGAGGAAACGGTCGCTGAACTCGCGCGCCGCGCGCGTGGACGCGGCTCACGACTGAGCCTCCGTGGTTTTGCGCTGCGAAGCGGAAGTGGGTGGTGAGCCCCGCCGCTTCGTGAGCGTCGAGAGGAGGAGCAGCACGAAGAGCACGCCGCTCACGATCTTCCAGAGCGGACTGGCGTGAGCGTGCTCCCGATCGTGCGCATCCGGCGCAGCCGTCGCCGTGCGATCCTCGGATTTCAGCTCCGAGCCGTCTGCCGCGTGCTCATGGCCGTGGGCAGCGTCGAGCGCCTCCTTCAGCGAAATGCTCCCGCCACCGGCGAAAGCCAGCGAATAGGCGCCGCGGGTGACGACTTTGTCACCGGGCAGCAGGCCATTGGTTATTTCCACGAAACGATCGTTCATCTGACCCACCTCGACCGGCGACTTCACGAACGCATTCGGCAGATCGAAATCCTCGACATAGACGAAGCGGTTCGCGGCTTCACCTTGCAACGCCGCGCGCGGCACGCTCATCACGCCTTCGCGTTTGCTCAGCACGATGGAAAACTCCGCGCGCATTCCGGGCCGCAGCAGCATCCCGGGATTCTCGACGTGAAAAGCTGCTTCCAGCGTGCCGCTCTCGGAATCCGCTTCGGCGCCGAGGTGCGCGAGCACCGCCTCAAACGTCCGATCCTGCGCCGCCACCACGCGGAGATGCGCTCTCTGACCGACGCGCAACCTGCCCACGAGATGCTCCGGCACCGCCGCGACCGCATGGACCTCATGCAAATCGACGATCTCGATCAGCGAATCGTCCGCCGTGATCGGCTGTCCCGGGACCACCTTCACGGCCGAAATAAGGCCGCCGATCGGCGCGACGAGGCTCACGCGCGGCGGCGGATCGCCCGGCTGACGGCTCTCGACGATCACCGCCTCCGCGCCTTTCTCGATCTGCGTATCCACATGGGCCATTACTTCCAGCGCCCGCCCCGGAATCCGGCTGCTAATCACCGCCCGATGTCCCGGCGCCACGCGGATCCGCCCGAGAGCGAAGGCGATTTCCTCAAACTCAGTCTCCTCGACCTCCACGGTCTCGATGCGGAGATTCCTCACTCCCGTTTCGTCGAGGACGACCGTATTGGCCGAGCGTTTGTCATCCGTCGTTTCCGCGGCGAAACCGGGAATACCGAGTGCGAGAAGAATGCCGAGAATGCGTGGGATCATAAGCGATTCAGAGAGTGACGCCCGCTCCCTTGAGCAACCGGACGGTGAGGAGGTAGAGGGCGACGGTGAGCAGCGCGCCCATGCCGAGGGCGGACCAGAAGTGCCACCCGCTGCGCAGGAGCCAGGGCACGACGAGGAACATCGGCAGCGTGGGCAGCACGAACCAGAAAGTGCCCGTCATGTGCCGCGCGATGAGGGCGGTGTCGCGCGTGTCGCGGAAGAGCCAGAGGAGCGCGAGCAGCGAGACGAGCGGCAGCGAGTGGACGATGGCCGCGGCGAAGTTGTTGCGTTTGGCGAGTTCGCCGATGAGGACGATGAGAGCGCCGCTGAGCAGCGCGCGGAGGACGAGTTGGGTGGTCATAGTTTCGAGGGGCGAGTGGGGCGGCCGAGAGCTGCTTCGTACCGGACGCGGGCGAGGTGGTAATCGCGAAGCGCATCGACGCGGCGCTGGCTCAGTTCGAGCTGGCGGGCGCGGGCGCGGAGCACTTCGGTGAGCGGCGTCTGACCCGAGTCGTAGGCCGCGCGGAGCCCCTCCTCGACCTGCGCCGCCTTGGGGAGAAGCCCGCCGTCCATCTCTTCCACGAGTTTCGCCAGCGCGGCCATCTCCCCGCGCGCCGCCTCGGTTTCGCTGCGAATCTTGAAGGCGAGCGCATCTGCTTCCTGCCTGGCGCGCGCGGCAGCGGCGGCCGCCTCGGCGATGCCGCCTTCAATCCGGTCCCAAATCGGCAGCGGGACGCTGAGCTTGAGGCCGAAGAAATAGTCGTTGGAAAATCCATCGGGCGCGTCCTCCATCCGCTCTCCGCTGCCCGCGAGCCCGACTCCGACATCCTCCCACTTCCGCGCCTTCGCGAGTCCGATCGCCTGGCGGGCCGCATCCGCAGTGTGCCACGCAGCGGCGAGGTCGGGGCGATCTGTGCCATCGGCGCCTCTGGCCG
>JBGSYE010000338.1:0-5276 GCA_041751075.1 Chthoniobacteraceae bacterium | reverse complement strand
TATTCATGCGCGTCGAGCGATAGCAAACCTTCCAGGCAATGTCACCCCTGCGTGCTCTGCCCGATTTGGCGCGAATGCTGGCGTGAGGAGCGAAATTCTTAAAGCTAACGCCCGCTCGTCGCGGTGCTCCTCGCCATGCGTTTGTTCGGAACGCCGAGAGTTTTCCCCACCGCCCTTGCCGTGGTGGGTCGCCAATTTCAGATGCCAGCCTCGCCGCTTCCGCCTTCTCGGCGCCGGCGCCACGATGCAGGCCTTCAGGCGATCGGCCATCCACGTGGCCTGCCCGGGCGACGTGATGGCACAGGCCTCCGCTGCGTAACCTTGGCGCGCCCTACTTTCCGCGTTCGAGAAAGAGTCGGCCAGCGCGACGGCGGGCGTGAGAGCCTCCGGGCAGATTCACTTTGGCTCTGCTCCCGTCGATCAGACTGCGGACGCGTTCGACTTCCTCGAAGCCGACTTGCCGGACACCTTGCGCGCGGAGCCAGGTGTGGAGCTGTCTTCGCAGCAAGCCGAGGGGAAGCGCGCGCAGCGGCGCCAGATCCAGTGCGGGGTTGGGCGCGGTTGTGGACAAGAGCCCGTCGAGTACTTCGCTCTCCGCGCGCAGGATCTCCGCGGCACGCCAAATGGCCCGGCGCACGTCGCGACCGAATCCGCTTTCGAGCGCGGGCAGGACTTCGTGCCGGAGCCGATTGCGCGTGTGGCGTGGATCGGCATTCGAGGCGTCTTCGCGGAAGTCGAGCTGGTGCGCGGCGATGTAGGCGTCGATCTCCTCACGCCAGACGCCGAGGAGCGGACGATGGATGGTGAGCGTGACTCCGTCGATCGTGCGTGCGGTGCATGGGGCCATTCCGCCGAGCCCCGCGGCGCCAGAGCCGCGGAGTAGATTGAAGAGCAACGTCTCGACCTGATCGTCCGCATGGTGCGCGAGGAAAAGCCGCGCGCAATCGCGCTTCCCGGCGACGCGGGAGAAGAACTCGTAGCGCGCCTCGCGAGCGGCGGTCTCCAGCGACCGCTTCCCACGTTTCGCCCGAGTAGCGACATCCTCCCGCTCGATCACGCACGGCAGCTTCCATCGCCGGGCGAGCTGTCGGACGAATCGCGCATCCTCCGCGCTCTCCGCGCGCAGGCCGTGATCGAGATGACACACGAGGAGCTTGCGAAAACCGCACTCCACGAGTGCGTGCATCAAAGCCACCGAATCTCGCCCGCCGGAGACGCCGATCAGCGCCGCTTCACTCGCAGGCGGCAGCGCTGCGAGTCTTGAAGAGATCTCTGGTTGCACGCTCGTCACAAGAAATGGATCGCGATGTCCGTGTAAAAAAAGACGACGAGAGCGATGACCATGCATACGCCCCGCGCAAGATCGCCGCGCCAGCCGCTAAGCCGCAACGAAGCGAGTGCGCCGAGCGGCGCGCCGATGGCCAGCAGTGCGAGCAGGTGGCGGTAGCGCGAAACGATCGGGACTGGACCTCTAGATACTTTCTCCGCGAAATCTGAAAATCTGAGGCGGATCGGTGCGTCGTCGCCCAATCGGGCGCGGGTGAAATAGCCATCGAGATCGAGAATTTGCGGGATGCTGAGGTAGGAAATCCACAGGACCAAGGCGGTGGCGATCCAGTCAATGCCACGGCCTACGTGCGTCATCCACGGACGAGACATGGAGTTGGAACTTATGACCCGATGCGGTCCACCCCCAGCGCCGCGCGCAGCGGCTCTGGCACGAGCACGGTACCATCGGCCTGCTGATAGGTCTCGAGCAGCGCGACGTAGAGCCGGGGCAGCGCGGTGCCCGAGCCATTGAGCGTGTGGCAGAATTGATTCTTTCCGTCCTCGCCTTTGAAACGCAGCGCCATGCGGCGGGCCTGGAAATCGCCGAAGTTCGAGCAGCTCGAGACTTCGAGATACGCGTTCTGGCCGGGCGCCCAGACTTCGATGTCGTAGGTCTTCGTCGAGCCGAAGCCGAGGTCGCCGGTGCAAAGCTCGATCACGCGATAGTGCAGGCCGAGGAGTTGCAGCACCTTCTCCGCGTCGGCGGTGAGCGATTCGAGTTCGGCGAAGCTCGTCTCGGGGCGCGTGATTTTCACCAGTTCCACCTTGTCGAACTGATGGGTGCGGATGAGCCCGCGCGTGCCGAGTCCGGCGGCGCCGGCCTCGCGGCGGAAGCACGGGGTGTAGGCGGTGTAGCGCAGCGGGAGTTGGTCGAGCGCGAGGATTTCTTCGCGGTGCAAATTCGTGACCGGGACCTCGGCGGTGGGGACGAGATAAAGTTCATCGTCCGCGCAGCGGTACTGTTGCTCGGCGAATTTCGGGAGCTGCGTGGTGCCGACGAGGGCCTCGGCTTTCACGAGCAGCGGCGGGCTGATCTCGTAGTAGCCGTGCTCGCGGGTGTGCAGATCGAGCAGGAACTGGATGAGCGTGCGGAGCAGGCGCGCGCCGAGTCCGGTGTAGAGGGCGAAGGCGCTGCCGGTGATCTTGGCGGCGCGCTCGAAATCGAAGAGGCCGAGTTTTTCCCCGAGTTCGATGTGGCTCTTCGGCGCGAAGCTGAATGCCGGCTTCTCGCCCCACACGCGGAGCACGGGATTTTCTTCCGCGGAGTGACCGACCGGGCAGGCGTCGTGCGGCAGATTCGGCACATTCAGGAGCAGTGTGCGCTGCGCGGCTTCGAGCTGCTTCGCTTCGTCTTCGAGCTGCGCGATTGACTCGCCCATGACGCGCACTTCCGCCTCGATGGCTGTGGTGTCTTCGCCCTTTCCCTTCTTCGCGCCAATCTCCTTGCTGATCCGCTTGCGATCGGCCTGGAGCTGTTGGAAGCGCGTCTCCGCGGTCCGCCGGCGCTGGTCGCAGTCGAGGATCTCATCGACGGCGGAGGCGAGCTTGGGATCGCGTGTGGCGAGGCGTTGCTTTACGAAGTCGGGATTCTCTCGGAGGAGCCGGATGTCGAGCATGGGGCGGGGAGGCTAGGCGCTCCGCGGGCGAGCGGCAAGAGCGGGTAGTGGCTCCATTGGCCGCCGCGAGGAGGGTTCCATTTTTAAAACCCAGAGGACGCAGAGGACGCAAAGTGAGCGTCGCCAATGACCTCTGCGCCCTCTGCGCCTCCGCGTCTCTGCGTCTCTGCGTTTTAAAAAAAGATTCCGGCTTCGAGAAAACTGAGCCACGACCCACACGCGAGAGCAGGCTTGCCAGCCAGCAGGCCGCGTCCTAACCACAAGCGTTCGGAGTCCGCACACTTTCACACCCCATGAAAATTCTGCTCACCCTCGTCCTCCTCACCGTCGCCCTGCCCGCCAGCGCCTTCGCCGGATTCAAGAGCAGCGTCGATTTTACCGCCGCCGAGAAAGCGGCCCACGCCCAGCACATCGGCACGATCACCAAGGTCTCGCGCCAGTATCTCGAAGACACCATGAAGGAGCACCTCGCCTTCTACCGGAAGCATCGCGTGTCGAAGTTTTACGGCGACCGCAATCTCGCGCTCGATACGCGCTCCGAGCGGATCGCTGCGCTGCGGGCGGCGGGCGCGCCGACTTCGCTCGTGGATCAATTGCAGCCGACGAGCTGCATCGGGCTCACGCTCGCGGCGCTCGGGAAGGGCTTCCGAGCGCCGGGCGATCCGGCACTGGCCTCAGCCTGGGCAAAAGCGCTCGCCTTTACCCGCGCCAATGCGCTCGACGGCTGCGCGCTCCTCCACGCGCTGCAAAAGGTCGGCTGGCGCATCGCATACTGGAATCCCGCGCCGCAAAACAACGCGAAGTGGGACGCGCAGGACGGCACGCGCAAGAGCCGGGGCTGGCACGCCTATCGGTATCTCACAGTGAACCGCTCGGGCACTTACTACTTCAACAAGGTGGACGACAAATCGCTGATGGTCGGCTTCGGGACGAATGTGCCAGCCGCATTTCGGAGCGCGCCATTTTTCGTCGGCGTGGCGCACACGGGTTATCACGTCTTCCCCGGCTTCAATGGCAACGTGATCGAGGCGCATTCGACGCGCCGGCTCGACAGCGTGGATAATCTGGAGAAGAGCCCTTTCAACCCGCTGGCCACCGGCGGCGGTCCGCGCTGGACGGCCTCGGAGTGGTACCGCTCCGGGCTGATCGGGCTGCCGCCAAAGTAGAGCGAGCATGCCTTCGAGGCTGCTCGCTACGAGGGGCGCCGGGAGAGCGAGCAGGCTGAAGCCCACGCTCGTTCTACGACGCTAGCGCGCGCTCGATGAGCAGCGTGGCCAGGCGCTGGGTGGCTTCGTCGAGGGAGGCATTGGCTTGCTTGAGCGGTTGTGCGGCGCCGGTGGCGAGGGCGCTTTCGACGGCGGCGACGCGCTCGGCGATGAGCGCGCGCTCGGTGTCGTCGAGGGCGGCGCCGACTTGCTCCAGCGCTTTGCGGACGGCGGGGAGGAGTTCGTCGGACTTCATTTTCGCCTCGATGAAGATGCGGTCGTTCACGTCTTCGAAGGCGTGTTCGAGCGACTCTTCGAGCATTTTTTCCACGGCTTCGTCGCTCACGTCGATGGCACTGGTCATGGGCACGATCTTCTCGCAGCCAGTGCGGGTGTCGCGGGCGAGGACGTGGAGGATGCCGCTGGCATCGATCTCGAATTGCACGCCGACACGGGCCTGGCCTTTCGGCGCGGGCTCGAACTCCAGTTCGAAGTGGCCGAGCGGCCAGTTGTCGCGCGCGTGTTCGCGTTCGCCTTGCAGCACCTTGATGAGCATTGCGCGCTGGCCGGCGACGGCGTTGGTGAACATCTCGCCGGCCTTCAGTGGGATGGTCGAATTGCGCGGGATGATGACATTCATCAATCCTCCGAAGGTCTCGATGCCGAGGGAGAGCGGGGTCACGTCGAGGAGCACGACGTTCTGCACCGAACCGTCGAGGATGCCGGCCTGGATGGTCGCGCCGAGGGCGACGGCTTCGTCGGGATTTTGCGAGACATTCGGCTCGCGTCCGAAAATGGCGGCGACGGTGTCACGCACGAGCGGCATGCGGGTCTGGCCGCCGACGAGGATGACTTCGTCGAGGCTCGCGGGCGTCAGCTTTGCATCGGCCAGGGCGCGCCGGCAGTGCTCGCGCGTGCGCTCGACGATCGGCCGCGCGATCCGCTCCAGATCGGCGCGCGTGAGCCGGTAGGTGAGGCTTTCGCCCGCGGCGGCAAAGGGGAGCGGGATCTCCACGGCGGTCTCGGTCGAGAGCCGATGCTTCGCTTCCACGACGGCATCGCGTTTCTGCCAATCCGCGATCCGCAATCCGCAATCCGCAATCAAAGCCCGGTCGATGTCATCGCC
>JBGSYE010000337.1:0-5366 GCA_041751075.1 Chthoniobacteraceae bacterium | reverse complement strand
GTGCCGACAGGCCACTCGCTTTCCGGGCGCCCCGGTAGCGAGTGGCCTGTCGGCACACTCGCTCTACGACGCCATTTGGCAATTGGCATTTCCCCCCGCGTCCCCTAGCTTCCCCGCCCCTTGAATACCCGTTTTCCCGAGGTTCAGTTCGTCTCTTATGCGGCCCGCCTGGCTGAGTGCGTGCGCGCCCAGGGCTGGCAGCCGGTGAGCCTGCTCGCCGAGGATCTCGCGGCAGTCTGGCGCGACGGACGGCAGGTCTTCATCTGCGGCAATGGCGGCAGCGCGGCGAACGCGATCCATTGGGCGAATGACTTCCTCTACCCGGTCGCGAAGGCCGGTGGGCGCGGGATGAAGATGCACGCGCTCCCGGCAAACTCCTCGACGCTCACCTGCGTGGGCAACGATCTCGGCTACGACCGCATCTTCTCCCGCCAGCTCGAGAGTCAGGCGGAAAAGGGCGACCTGCTCATCGCGCTCTCGGGCAGCGGCAACTCGCCGAACATCCTGCGGGCGCTCGAAATGGCGCGCGAGATGGGCATGAAGAGCTACGCCATCGTGGCCTTCGATGGCGGTGCGGCGCTGAAGCTCGCGGATGTGGCCGTGCATGTGCCCGTGGACGACATGCAGATCGCCGAGGACGTGCAGCTCGTGATCTGTCACATGCTGCTCCAGACGCTCGGCGAAGCGCGCACGAAGGGAGTGGTGTAATGGGCGGCCGGATCGTTGTCATCGGCAGTAATTCTTTTTCCGGCAGCCACTTTGTCCGCCACGCGCTGGAGGAGGGGCTGGAGGTTGTGGGCATCAGCCGTTCCGCGGAGCTCGCGCCGGTCTTCCTGCCGTATCGCTGGCCCGGGGTGGATGCGGAGCGTTTCCGTTTCGCGCAGCTCGATCTGAACCTGCACACCGACGAGATCGCGCAGCTCATCGGCGACTCCCGCCCGGACCACGTCGTGAACTTTTCCGCGCAAGGCATGGTCGCCGAGAGCTGGCTCACGCCGGAGCATTGGTACGAGACGAATATCGTCGGCAACGTGAAGCTGCACGACCGGCTGCGGCGCTTCGATTTCCTCCAGCGCTACGTGCACGTCTCGACGCCGGAGGTGTACGGGAGTTGCAGCGGGCTGGTGAAGGAGGACGCGCCCTTCAACCCGAGCACGCCGTATGCGGCGTCGCGCGCCGGGTGTGAGCTGCATCTGCGCACCTTCCTGCGGAACTACCGCTTTCCCGTGGTCTTCACCCGCGCGGCGAATGTCTATGGCCCCGGCCAGCAGCTCTACCGCATCATCCCGCGCACGATCCTCTGCGTGCTGCTCGGCAAGCGGCTGCCGCTCCATGGCGGCGGGCATTCCGTGCGCTCCTTCATCCACATCCGCGATGTCGCCGATGGCACCCTACGCGTCGCGCGCGGCGGGACGAATGGCGAGGCGTATCACTTTTCCACCACCGAGATGATCTCGATCCGCGCGCTGGTGGAGAAGATCTGCACGATGATGGGGGCGAGTTTTTCCGAGGTCGCCGAGATCACCGACGACCGTCCCGGCAAGGACAGCGCCTACCTGCTCGACAGCGCCAAGGCGCGCGAGACGCTCGGCTGGGCGGACCGCGTCGATCTCGACACCGGCCTGCAGGAGACGATCGACTGGGTGCGCGAGAATCTCCGCACGCTCCAGCAGCAGCCGCGGGACTACATCCACAAGCCGTGAGGAAAGTTCGAAGTTCGAAACTCGAAATCCGAAACAAACGAAACCGAAATTTTTTGAAGTGGTGAAAATCGCGCGACACTCGCTTGCGAGCCGTTTTTCCGATTTCCGTTCTTTGGAATTTGTTTCGGATTTCGGATTTCGTGCTTCGGATTTTCCCGCCACCACCGCTGACATTCCTCGATCTCTGAATCCTCAATGAACGAAAAGACGATCCTCGTCACCGGTGGCTTCGGCTACGTCGGCAGCCGGCTCACGCCGCATCTCCTCGGCCTCGGCCATCGTGTGCGCGTGCTCGATGCGATGCTCTACACCGACTCCGGCCTAACCGCGCTGAAAGCTGCGCCGGGCTATGCGAAATGGAGCGATCGCTTCGCGCTGGTGCAGGGCGACATCCGCGACGAGGCCACGGTGCGGGAGGCCGTGAAGGACATCGAAGTCATCGTCCACCTCGCTGCGATCTCAAACGATCCCACCGGCGAGATCGACGAGGTGCTCACGCGGCAGGTAAATTTCGACGCCATCGGCATGACCCTCGCCCTCGCCCGCGAAGCCGGGGTGAAGCGTTTCATCCACGCCTCTTCGAGCAGCGTCTTCGGCGCGCGCACCGAGGCGCAGATCGATGAAAAGCTCGAGCCCGAGCCGCTCACCTTTTACTCGAAGTACAAGATGCTCTCCGAGTGGCTCATCGCCGCCGCCGCGTCACCCGATTTCTGCACCGTGAATATCCGGCCCGCGACCGTCTGCGGGGTCTCCCCGCGGCAGCGCTTCGATCTCACGGTGAACAAACTCACCGCCGACGCGATCGTGAAGCGGGTCATCACCGTGCATGGCGGCGAGCAACGCCGGCCGAACGTCGGCATGTCGGACATGATCAATCTCTACGGCCTGCTCGCGGCCATCGACGCCGCGAAGATCAACGGGCGCACCTTCAATTTCGGCTTCGAGAACCACAAGGTCATCGAGATCGCGAAGATCGTGCAGAGCGAGCTGGCGGATCTCGATGTGCGCATCGACGTAACCAGCACCACCGACCATCGCGACTACCACATCTCCTCGGAGAAGATCGTGCAGGCGCTCGGTTACAAGCCCGTGAGTTCCATCCGCGCGGAAGTCGCGAACCTGCGGAAGGCCATCGACGCCGGCCAATTCCCCGACATCGACGCGCCCGCGCACTACAACATGAAGTTCATGGAAACGGACCGGAATGCCGGGTGCTACGGCTTTCTGTCGCGCTGATGTCTTGCCCGGAACAGTTCATCTGCAGCTTTGAAAGTCCGTGAAGCCATCGAACTCATCCAAGCCGACGGCTGGCATCTCGATCGGACACGCGGAAGTCACCGCCAATTCAAACATCCCGCCAAACGTGGGCTCGTCACCATCGCCGGCAAACCCAGTGACGACCTTGCGCCCGGAACCCTCAACAGTATCCTCAAGCAGGCTGGCCTGAAATGAACCGCTACCTCATCATCATCGAAGCGACGGACACCGGATTTTCCGCGTTTTCTCCCGACCTGCCCGGTTGCGTTGCAGCCGGAGCGACCCGGGCGGAAGTCGAGCGCGAGATGCATGACGCCATCGAGTTTCACATCGAGGGCTTGCGCCTGGCCGGGGAGCCCGTGCCTGAGCCTCGCACCCAGGCCGCCTATTGCGAAGTGGTCGCCTAGGTCGCCCGCTTCGCACTCCCCGCGCAGAATGGCTCGAAGCAAGATCCTCCCGTTTGAAAAGGCCGCCGCGCTTTTCGGCCGGCTGCGCAAACGCGGCAAGAAGATCGTCCAGTGCCACGGCACCTTCGATCTGCTGCACCCCGGGCACATTCATCATCTCGAGGAAGCGCGGGAACTCGGCGACGTGCTCGCGGTGACGGTCACTGCCGAGAAGTTCGTGAACAAAGGGCCGGGTCGTCCGTTCTTCAACGACCAGCTCCGCGCCCGCAGTCTCGCGGCGCTCGGGTGCGTGGATTACGTGGTGCTCGTGCCGCACGCCGCCGCTGTCGAGGCGATCGACGCGGTGCGGCCGGACATTTACTGCAAAGGCCGGGAATACGCCGAGACGAGCACCGATGTCACCGGCAACATCCACGACGACATCGCCGCGGTGAAGCGCCATGGCGGCGAAATCCAGTATCTCGGCTCGGTCGTCTTCAGCTCATCGAAGCTGATCAATAACTTCTTCGACCACCTCACGCCGGGCGTGAAGACCTTCTGCCGCCAGCTCGCGCGCACCTGCCCGCCGGGCGATCTGCGCAAACAGGTCGATCGTTTCGAGAAGCTCAGGGTGCTGCTCATCGGCGACGTGATCTTCGATCGCTACAGCACGGTGAAGATGCAGGGTCTCACCTCGAAGAACCGCATCCTCTCGGGCCGCTTCCTCAGCGAGGAGACGCACGCCGGCGGCGCGCTTGCGATCTATCGGCACCTCAAGCAGTTCACGCCGCACGTGAAGTTCATCAGCTTGGTGGGCACCGAGCCGTGGGTCGCGGCGGCGCTCAAGCAGGAGATCGGCAAGGAGGACGACTGGATGCTGCGCGATGAAAAATTCACCACCGTCGTGAAACAGCGCTTCGTCGAGCCCCTCGTCTCGGGCAAGGAGATGCTGAAGCTTTTCGCCGTGAATTACATCGACGACACCGTGCCCGCCGGAGCGACGCAGCGCACGCTGCTCACCCGCATCGCCGAGTGTATCGCGGACTTCGATCTCGTGGTCGTCGCGGACTTCGGCCACGGCCTGATGCAGCGCGAGCACCGCGCGCTCGTCCAGGAGCAGGCGCCTTTCCTCTGCCTGAACTGCCAGACGAACAGCAACAACCACGGCTTCAACATCATCTCCCGGCAGTATCAGCGTGCCGATGCCTTCACGCTCGATGAGCAGGAGCTGCTGCTCTCCTGCGCGCGGCGGCCGATCGAATTCCTGCACGAACTCGAGCTGCTCCGCGAAAGTCTCGGCGCGAAGTATGCGTGGCTCACGCGCGGCGGAGTCGAGACCATCGGCCTGCACGACGGCGAAAAGCCCGCGCTCTGTCTGCCGCTCGATCACACCGTCGTGGACACGGTCGGCGCGGGTGACGCCTTCTTCTCCGTGGCCGCGCTTGCGGCTGCGTCCGGGATGCCGGCAGATGCGGCCACCTTCCTCGGCCAGCTCGCCGGTGCGCAGGCCGTGAAGATCGTCGGCAACCGCGAGCCCATTTCAAAACAAGTGCTGCTCAAGAGCGGCATGTCGCTGCTGAACTTTTGATGAATAAATGCAGAATGCAGAATGCAGAATGCAGAATGGCTCCGCGCAGCGGCATTCTCCTTATTCTGCATTCTGCATTCTGCATTCTGCATTTACTCTGCCCCCGATGAGCGCCACCGCGGAAGACCTCGATCTCGTCTGCCGTCAGCTCCGCGGGCGGCTCGTCTTGATGTCGCACCGCGCCGGCACGCCGCACCTGGCATCGGCGCTTTCGTGTGTCGAGATCCTCGTCGCCGCCTACTGGCGCATCCTCCGCATCGACCCGAAGCACCCGACGGACCCTGTGCGTGATCGTTTCATTCTCAGCAAAGGCCATGCGGCCTCCGCGCTCTACGCCGTGCTCGCCGCGCGCGGTTTTTTCCCCGAGAGCCTGCTCGATACTTTCGCGCAGGAAGGCAGCCCGCTCGCCGAGCAGCCCGCGCCGAATTGCGC
>JBGSYE010000336.1:0-6973 GCA_041751075.1 Chthoniobacteraceae bacterium | reverse complement strand
GGAGGCGGGGCGGAGCATGACGCGCGACTGGTGCTCCGCGCCGCCCTCGCCCGCAGATGCGAGCGACGGTCATAGACCGCCGCTACAATCGCGCCGTGGAGTCCGAGCGTCACTGGCTCCCTTTTTCCCTGCGCCGCCCTGGCGACCTCCGGATGCGGCGGGGTCTTCCTGCTCCGGCACTTCGAGCTGAGTCCGCAGGCGCTTCAGCTCGGCTTCGAGCTCTTTTACCGTGCCGGCGTACGACTGTTCGGAGATCACGCTGCGCATTTCCAGTGGGTCTTTCTCGCGATCGTAGAGCTCCGTGTATTCCTCCTGATCGCCGCCGTAGAAGCGCACGAGCTTGTAACGATCGGTGATGACGCCGTAGTGCGGGCGCACGCGGTGCGGCGCGGGGTACTCGTAGTAGTGGTAGTAGAAGCTCGTCCGCCAATCCGCGGGACGCTGCCCTTTCAAGATCGGTACGAGACTGCGGCCCTGCATCTCCGCGGGGACGGCGACGCCCGCGGCATCGAGAAAGGTCTCGGCGTAGTCGAGATTCGAGACGAGATCCTTGTTCACGGCGCCGGGCTGGGTCACGCCGGGCCAGCGCACGAGCAGCGGGGCGCGCACGGACTCTTCAAAGATCCACCGCTTGTCGAACCAGCCGTGCTCGCCGAGGTAGAAGCCCTGGTCGGACGAGTAGATGACGATGGTATTTTCCGCGAGACCCTCGTCGTCGAGATACTTGAGCAGGCGCGCGACGGCCTCATCCACGGCTTTGATGCAGCCGAGGTAGTCGTGCATGTAGCGCTGGTAGCGCCACTGGACGAGTTCCCTGCCGGTGAGGTTCATCTTCTCAAACGCGGCATTGCGCGGACCGTAGTAGGCCTCCCACGCTTTGCGCTCCTCCGGGTTGAGCGTTGCCGGTGTCACGAGCTTCACGTCGCGCGGCGTCATCGTCTTCTCGATGCTCATGTCCTGGTCGCGCACGGCGATGCCGCGATTTGCGTAGTCGTCGAAGAGCGTCGGCGGCTCGGGATACTTCCGATCGCCATCGTGGCCGAGATGGCGGAGCGCCGGCTCCCACTCGCGATGTGGCGCCTTGTGCTGCGACATCAGGACAAAGGGCTTCGACTTGTCGCGGCTCTTGAGCCATTCGATGGAGACATCGGAGATGATGTCGGTGGTGTAGCCATCGACTTTGATCTTTTCGCCGTTGCGGATCATCGGCGGATTATAGTAGGCTCCCTGCCCCGGGAGGATCTGCCAGAAATCGAACCCCGTGGGATCGCTCCCGAGGTGCCATTTTCCGACCATCGCAGTCTGGTAGCCGGCCGCCTGCATGAGCTTGGGAAAGGTGACCTGCGAGCCGTCGAACCGGCTGTTCGAGTTGTTATAGAAGCCGTTCTTGTGGGAGTATTTCCCGGTGAGAATCGTCGCGCGCGCCGGCCCGCAGATGGAGTTTGTGACGAGGCAGCGATCGAAGCGCATGCCTTCCTTTGCCAGACGATCGATGCCCGGCGTTTCGAGCAGCTTCCGAGGGTCGCCATAGGCGCTGATGGCCTGGTAGGCGTGATCGTCGGAGAAGAGGAAGACGATATTCGGGCGCTTCGCATCGGCGGCGTGAAGGGGAGCCACCGCCGCAAGAGCGATGCTGGCGAGGAGGAGGGAGCGGACTGTGGGTTTCATGGAAGTGTGGTCAGGGGAAAGTTTGCATTCATCGACGTGCAGCCGCCTTGGGCGATGTGGGTGGCTTGGGTCGGAGATTCACTGGCGTGTTATTTTGCTGCGGCACGCCGGGGGTGCTGCGACCGTCGGCGACGTATTTTTCGAGGAGCGCGGTCAGCTTTGTCACGATCTCCGCCTTCTCGGCCTGGAGGTTCTTCGTCTCACCGATATCGGCGGCGAGATCATACAGCTGCACGGCAGGCAGCGCTTCCGCTTCCTTCGTCCCGGGCCTCGGCGCGCTCCAGCCGCCGGACCCAGCGCACAGCTCGAGCTTCCACTGGCCCTGCCGGATGGAGAAGGAGCCGTTGATCGAATGATGCACGATGGCTTCGCGCAGCGGGCCGGTGTCCTTGCCCAGCAGCGCGGGCAGGATGCTCACGCTGTCTTCACCCGCATTTGCGGGGAGCTTCGCGCCGACGATCTCGGCTGCGGTGGCCATGAGATCGGTGAGGCAGACGGTCTGGTCGCTCTTCCCGCCCGCCTTCACCCGCGCCGGCCAGCGGACGATGAAAGGCACGCGATGCCCGCCGTCGAAGATGTCCGCCTTGTGCCCGCGGAAGACATGGCTCGGGTTGTGCCCCTTCGCGAGCAGTTCATCGTATTTCGCCTGCGGCGAGCAGCCATTGTCGCTCGTCACGACGATGAGCGTGTCCTCTGCGATCCCCGCCTTCTCCACTGCGTCCATGATCTGCCCGATCCCACCGTCCGTCTGCATCACAAAGTCCGCATACGGATTCAGCCCGCTCTTCCCGAGCCATTCCTTCGTCGGGAGGATCGGCGTGTGCGGCGAAGCGAGAGGCAGGTAGAGGAAGAAGGGCTTCCCGTCTTTCGCACCCGCCGCGTGCTGCTGGACGAATGCGACCGCCTTCTCCGTGAAGGTGGGCAGCACTTCGTAACCGGTGAATCCAGGTGCCGCCGGACCTTCGCGCGTGAACGCCCCTTCGCGCCCCGCCATCATTTCGATCTTCCGTGTCTCCGTCGGCTGCCGCGCGACACGATCGTTCTCCAAAAAAACGTAGGGCACCATGTCGAGCGACGCAGCGATGCCGAAGTAGGAGTCGAAGCCCACTGCGAGCGGCCCATTCGTGAAGGGCTTTGTGAAATCGACACTCCTCACCTGCGCCGGAGTCTCGATGGAAAGCTCGGAGACTTCCTGGCCGGGAAGTTTCACCCAGTCGAGGCCGAGGTGCCACTTGCCGATGCACCCCGTGGCGTAGCCGTGCTGCTTCAGCATCGCCGGTAGGGTGAGGCGGCCTTCCTCGATGAGCCGCGGGCTGAGCCCGCCGAGCACGCCGCTCTTCAGCCGCGAACGCCAGGCGTAGCGGCCCGTGAGCACGCCGTAGCGCGTCGGCGTGCAGACCGAGGAGTTGGAGTGGGCGTCGGTGAAGATCATCCCGCCCGCCGCCAGCCGATCCATGTGCGGAGTCGCGATCTTGCCGTCCGCATTCAGGCACTTCACGTCGCCGTAGCCGAGATCGTCGCAAAGGATGTAGATGATGTTCGGTTTCGCAGCCCCGGACGCGGAGCAGGCGAGGATCAGCGAGAGCAGTGCAGGGAGAAGAGTGCGGGTCATGAATGCGGGATTTCGGAGGGAAGCGCGGGAGGACGAGGTAATCCGAGCGCTTCGAGTGGTGTTAGTCACGACTCTTCTCACGCCGGGCATGCACAGCACGGGCACACCGCATCAAGACCATTGACCGCCAACACCCACTGGGTACGCTCCCCTCCTCCACTCCAAAAACCTATGGGCATACTCTCCTGGATTCTCCTCGGCCTCCTCGCCGGCGCACTCGCGAAATTCATCATGCCGGGAAAGGATCCGGGCGGTTTCATCGTGACGATCCTGATCGGGATCGTCGGCGCCATGCTCGGGGGATTCCTCGGCAGCCTCATCGGGTTCGGCAAGATCGAGTCGTTCGATCTCGGCGGCATCTTCATCGCCACCATCGGCGCGATCGTGCTGCTGATCCTCTATCGAGTCGTGACGAAGAAGAGGTCGTAGGCGGCTGTCGCGTCGGTCTGTGACCGTCGCAATTTTTCGTGGGCGAAGGCGGTGCGGAGCCTGTCGCCACCATCGCTCCGCAGCGCCGCCGCCCGCCGATGCGAGCGACGGTCGCAGGCCCCCGCTGCAAACGCGGCCAGTCTGGAAAATAAACGCTTAAATCTCGCCGAGGTCCGTGCGATAAGCCGCGCATCCGACTCATGGATCTACCGCACATCGAACAAGCCACTCTCGAAGACTTGCCGCAACTCACCGACCTGCTCTTCGAACTCTTCACGCAAGAGGGCGACTTCGTGCCGGATCGCGGCAAGCAGATGCGCGGGCTGCGCCTGCTCCTCGAGCAGCCCAATCGCGGGCGCATCTTTGTGCTCCGGCAGAACGGGACGATCCTCGGCATGATCAATCTGCTCTTCACCATCAGCACGGCCGAGGGCGGGTTCGTCATCATGCTCGAGGATGTGATCGTCCACCGGGATTACCGCGGGCGCGGTTTTGGCGACATGCTGCTCCGTCATGCCGTCGAATACGCGAAGAAGAAGGACTTCGCCCGGATCACGCTCCTCACCGACCGGCTCAATGCCGAAGGCCAGCGCTTTTTCCGCGAACATGGGTTCGTGGAGTCGAAGATGATCCCGATGCGGCTGATGCTGCTGACGCAAGAGCCGCCGCCGGCTACAGCGTGATGCCGGACGGTTTCGTCGATCTCGGTTTCGCCCGCGTGGATACGGATCGGCGGCGGCGCTGCGGCTTTCCCGAAGTGATCTTCGGGGCGGGAAAGGAACCCGGCCACGTCGCGGCGATCGCTCGCGAGATCCTGAAAAATGAGCGTGTGCTGCTCGTGAGTCGGGCGACCGCAGAGCAGTACGCGGCGGTGGCCGCCGAGTTTCCGCAGGCGCAGCATCACGTCCGCGCCCGCTGCATCACCATCGAGATCGAACCGCTGCCGAAGCTCGCGGGCGCCATCGGCGTCATCTGCGCGGGCACGTCGGATCTGCCGGTGGCCGACGAAGCCGCGGTGACGCTGGAGGTCTTTGGGAATCGCGTGGAGCGCATCACGGATGTCGGCGTGGCGGGCATTCACCGTCTGCTGGCCGAGCGTGAGCGGATCGAGGCGTGCCACGCCCTGATCGTCGTGGCCGGCATGGAAGGCGCGCTGCCCAGCGCGGTGGCCGGGCTCGTGAGCAAACCGGTGATCGCGGTGCCGACGAGCGTCGGCTACGGCGCGAGCTTTGGCGGCGTCGCCGCGCTCCTCGGGATGCTGACCTCGTGCGGGAGCGGAGTGACGGTGGTGAATATCGACAATGGCTTCGGCGCGGCTTTCGCCGCCGCGCAGATCAATCGTCTCGCAAACGCACCCCGAGGGTAGTCCCGCCGTGGCCGCGGAGTTCCGGGTAGCGGAGCCTACCGCTCCATCACCTCCAGCCTCGGCTCCTTCACCCGCAATTCGCCGTTCGCGATGTAGATGCCGAATGCCGTCCGCCGGGACACGCCGGGATTGAGCGACAGCACGCTCTTTCCATTCAGCTTCAGCTCCGTCTTTTCCGCCGTCGCCAGGACTTCGATATCCACCCACTCCGCCGCGTTCACCGGGAAAGCGCCGCGCTTCTCCGGCTTTGCCTCGCGCCCGGCGTAGAGCCACACATTCGCTGGCGAATTCCCGCCCAGGCTCAACGACGAACCGACAAATCCGACCGGCATCCCCCGCCCTCGCAGGATCACCTCCGCGGCAGCTTTCTCCCCGATCGCCTGGACCTTCGCCGTAAAGCGGAAGGTGTCGGCAGCCATTTCGCTCGTGAGGGACTGCGGGCGCGCCCCTGCGTTGCGTCCCACGATCGCACCGTCCTCGACCTTCCAAGCATCCGGCTTCGACGGACGCCAGCGCGCGAGGTCCGTGCCATTGAAGAAGTCATTCGCATTCATCGCCATCGCCAGCATCTGCGTCTGCGTCGTCTGGCGCAGATAGAGGAAAAGGTCGCGCACCGTCTGCTCGTCCATCGCGGCGAGCAGACCCTCGGGCATCATGGATTGCTCGCTGAGTCTGCGCTCCGCGATCTGGTCGCGCTGGAGGGTCACTGCGTCGCCGAGCGTCTTGAGCGTCACCGAGGTGGCGTCTTCACCCGCGACGATGCCGCTGACGATCTGGCCGTCCTTCAGGGTCACAAAGGTCTGCTGGTAGTCCTTCCCGATGATCGCATTCGGATCGAGGATGTTTTGCAGGAGGTAGTCGATGTCCTCGTAGGAGCCGGTGAGCGCCGGGCCGATCTTTCCCCCGGTGCCGTGGAGCACATGGCACGCGGCGCAAGCCTGGGCAAAGATCGCGCGGCCTCGATGGACGTCGGCGCGGAGGATCAGCCCTGGATCGAGGAACTCTTTGTACTTCGCGATCTGCGCCTGCTTTTCCGCACTCGTCGTCTTCACGCTGCCCCACGCTTTCGCCAGCCACGCATCGATCTCCCGGTCCTTCAGATTCTGAAGCTGCCGGGCCAGCGGCGCCGTCACTTCTCCGCGATCGACCGAGCCGCCATCGACGGCTGCCACGAGCGCTCTCGCATTGCCGGGCCGCGCGATCAGCGTGCTGAGGGCGTCGCGTTTCTCCGCGGAGTCCAGCGTCCGGAACGTCGCGAGGATCGCGGGCGCGATCCGCGGATCGTCATATCCTGCGAGCGTCCGCAGCGCCGTCCCACGGAGCGCGCCGGGCTCCTTTACCAAATCCAGGAGCACGGGCAGCGTATCCGCGTCTTTTTTGCCGCCGAGCGTTTCGAGCGCCGTCCGACGCGTGGCGACCGGAGCGGACGGATCCGCGAGCGCCCGGCGCATTTCGTCGGAAGCCGCGCGGCTGCCAAAGGTCCCGCCAAGCGACCGCGCCAGATCGCGCACCTCGGCATTCGGACTGGCCTTGAGCTTCTCGTAGAGCGCCGCCCAGCCGGCAGGTTCGCGAAGATTCGTGCGCCCCTTCAATGCTGAAGTCATCCCGCGAAGGATGTTCACCTGCGCGTCCGGGCCTTCGAGATTTCCCAGCGCCTGGACCAGCGTCGCGAGCGGATTCGGCGCGCTTTCCTGCGCCGACGAGAACCCGCCGCTGAGCAGGACGATGAGGAGAGAAATGGCGTGGCGTTTCATCGTGCGGCGAACGAAGCGATCCGGCGGGCGATGAATTCCTGGACCTTCGGAATCCGGCAATTCGCGAGCAATTCCACCGCCTTCTGCGGATCGGCCGCCACCGCGGGCTCGGCGGCATACCAGAGCATCAGCGGGAGATTCGGA
>JBGSYE010000335.1:0-4150 GCA_041751075.1 Chthoniobacteraceae bacterium | reverse complement strand
AGTTTCGCCGACTTCCAAATCGAACGCAGCACCAGCATGGGATCTTATCGCACTTCGAGTCTCATCGACTGGCAGCTCGGCCGGCCTGTGGAGGTGGAGGCGATCTGGGGCGAGCCGCTGCGGCAGGGCACCCGGGCTGGAGCCGCGATGCCGCGGCTGGAGCAGCTCTATCACTTGCTCCGCCAACTCACGAAAGCGGGAGGACTGCAATGAGCGACTGGCGCGCACTGAAGCCGGAATGGGGCATCGTGCTCGGCTCGGGACTCGGCGCGATGATCGAACGCGTGGAGGTGATCGCCGAGGTGCCGTATGCGGAGATCGAGGGACTACCAGTGTCGCGAGTGCCGGGTCACGCGGGGAAGTTTCTCTTCGGCCGGCTGGGTGGCATCGTCGTGATGATCGCGCAGGGCCGCGTGCATCTCTACGAAGGGCGCAGTGCGGCGGAGGTCACGGCGGGCGTGCGGTTCATGGCGGAGCGTGGCGTGCGGCGGCTCGTGCTCACGAATGCGGCGGGCACTGCAAATCGGGATTTCAAACCCGGCACCTGGATGATGCTGAGCGATCATCTCAATCTCACCGGCACCACGCCGCTGCTTGGGGGGCCGCACTTTCACGACATGAGCGAGGTGTACAGCGCACGGCTGCGCGATCGCTTCGCCGCGGTGGCCTCGGCGGAAATGATCACGCTGCACACCGGCGTCTATGCCGGGCTGCTCGGGCCGCAATACGAAACGCCGGCGGAGGTGCGGATGTATCGAGGCTGGGGCGCGGATGCGCTCGGGATGTCCACGGTGCTGGAGGCGATCCAGGCGCGGGCGCTCGGATTGGAAGTGGCGGGGTTCTCGTGTCTGACGAATTGGGCTGCTGGTCTCGGGACCGAACCGCTCGCACATGAGGAGGTGCTCACGATGGGCGAGCGCGCCGCCGGTGACATGGTGCGGCTGCTGGAGCGGGTGGTGGCGCCGCGTTTGTAGCGGCGGTCATAGACCGCCGCTACAATCAGCGACCGCACCAGTCGATTATTGCTCCCGCGCGCCCTCCGAGAGGAGGTCGGGGCGCACGCGGCCGGTCTTCTCGAGCGCCTGCTCGCGCCGCCATTTGGCGATCTCCCCGTGGTGCCCGCCAAGCAGCACCTCCGGCACGCGCATTCCGCGGAACTCCACGGGCCGCGTGTAGTGCGGGAACTCGAGCAGGCCGTTGGAAAAGCTGTCATCGGCGGCGCTCTGGTCGTCGCCGAGCACACCGGGGATCAGCCGCACCACGGCATCGGTGAAGACCGCGGCGGCGAGCGCGCCATTCGTGAGCACATAGTCGCCGATGGAAATTTCCTCATCCACGAGCGTGTCAATCACGCGCTGATCCACGCCTTCGTAGTGGCCGCAGAGCAGGATGAGGTGCGGCATCCGGGAAAACTCCATCGCCGCCGGCTGATCGAAGCGCCGCCCCGCCGGCGACATGTAGATCACGCGCGACTCCGGCGTGCGCAACTCCTCGATGGCGGCAAAGATCGGCTCGCACTTCATCACCATCCCCTGCCCGCCTCCGTAGGGCATGTCGTCGGTCGTGCGGTGTTTGTCCGTGGTCCAGTCGCGGAGATTGTGCGCGCAGATCGCCGCGAGGCCGCGCTCCTGCGCGCGCTTCATCATGCTCTCGGCGAGCGGCGCGGCGGCGATGGCGGGGAAGAGAGTGAGGATG
Organism: Chthoniobacteraceae bacterium; assembly: GCA_041751075.1. Classification (GTDB taxonomy): domain Bacteria; phylum Verrucomicrobiota; class Verrucomicrobiia; order Chthoniobacterales; family Chthoniobacteraceae; genus JANNXQ01. Next base: position 2,455 of record JBGSYE010000335.1, on the reverse strand, counting down.
TCGATGCGCACGGGGGCAGAACATTCAACATCCAACATCCAACATCCAACATCCAATGAACCTCCCGGACGTGGCGGCTTCATTGAATGTTGGATGTTGGGTGTTGGATGTTGGATGTTCTCCGCCCTTGGCCCGCAAAACCACCCGCATCCGCACCCGCAATCGCTCCCGAGCGCACCTCAGCAAACGCAAGCGCTGGCTGCTCGGCACAGCCTTCGTCGCTTTCGCCGCCGTCGTCGCCGTGGTGCTCATCTACGGCTTCTGGGCCTCGACCTTCGATATCCACGATGTCCGCACGATGCGCGAGCGCTCCACGGTCTTCGACATGGACGGAAAAGTGTACGCGCGACTCCAGGGCGAGAATCGGATCACGATGCCGAAATCCGAAGTGTCGCCGCACTTCGTCGAGGCGCTGCTCTCGCGGGAGGACTCGCGCTTCTACTCGCATCGCGGCGTGGATCCCATCGGCATTGCGCGGGCGATCGTGCGGAATGTCGCCGCCGGCTCGGCGCGCCAGGGCGCGAGCACCATCACGCAGCAGCTCGCGCGGAATTCCTTTGTGCTCGGCGGGAAAAACATTCACCGCAAACTGCTCGAAGCCTTCGTCGCCGCGCGCATCGAGCAGCATTACTCGAAGGACGAAATCCTCGAGCACTACATGAACCGGATCTACTTCGGCTCGGGCGTGTATGGCATCGAGACGGCGAGCCAGTCGTACTTCGGGAAAAAGGCGCGCGATCTCACGCTCGGCGAGTCGGCGATGATCGCCGGGATCATCCGCGGGCCGACGCGCTTCTCGCCTTTCCGCAATCTCAAGGGCGCGATGCACGAGCGCGACACCGTGCTCGATCGCATGGTGCAGCTCGAGCGCATCAAGCCCTCGGAAGCGAAGAGCGCCAAAGCCGCGCCGATCGCGCTCGCGCGCCGCCATCAGCTCGGCACGCAGGAGAATTACGCGATGGACATGGTGCAACGGGAACTCGACATCCTGCTCACTGACCAGCAGCAGGCGGAAGGCGGCTTCAAGATTTACACCACCGTCGATCCCGCGCTGCAAAAGGCCGCCGAGATCGCGGTCGATGCGCAGCTTCGCAAAGTCGAGGCCCGGCCCGGATACGCGCATCCGAAGCGGGCGGATTTTTCCGAGGAAGCGCGCAAGGAGGAACTCCCGACGCCCTATCTCCAGGGCGCGCTCGTGGCGATCGACAACCGCTCCGGAGGCATCCGCGCACTGGTCGGCGGACGCGACTACGCGGAGAGCAAACTCAACCGCGCGGTGCAATCCGAGCGCCAGGTCGGCTCGACCTTCAAGCCGATCGTCTATGCGACCGCGTTTGCGCGCGGACTGCTGCCGGGCACGAACATCAGTGATGGCCGGATCGAACGCGGCGAAATCTCCGGCGCGGGCGACTGGACGCCGGGGAACTCGGACTCCACTTACAAAGGCATGATGCGCGCTGAGGAAGGGCTGATCCTCTCGCGCAATACGATGAGCGTGCGGGTGGGCGAACGAGCGGGGCTCGGCGAGATCGCGGCGGTCGCGCGCGCGCTCGGCATCGCGGAGCTGCCGGAGCAGCCGTCTGTGTACCTCGGGGCCTTCGAGGCGAAACTCACGGATCTCACCGCGGCATACACGGTCTTCGCGAATGGCGGCGTGCGGCGGCAGAGTTACATCATCGAGCGCATCGACGATGCTGCTGGCGAGATGATCTACCGCGCCGCGCACGTGCAGGCGCGGGTGCTCGACGCGGGAGTGGCCTGGGAGATCACCGATGCGCTGCGCAAGGCCATCGAGCGCGGCACTGGCGCGAGCGCGAAATCGCTCGGCTTCACCAAACCCGCCGCAGGCAAGACCGGCACCACGAATGAGTATCGCGACGCGTGGTTCGTGGGCTACACCGAGGCGCTCACCTGCGGCGTCTGGGTCGGGCTGGATCTGCCGGAAAAGATCGCGGCGCGCGGCTACGGCTCCGCGCTGGCGCTCCCGATCTGGGCGAACGTGATGAATGAAGCTCCCGCCGCGCGTTATCCGGCACGGCCCTTCGCGCCGCCAGCGCCGCTTCAGAAAGTGCTCGTCTGCTCGCTCTCCAGCCAGCTCGCGACCGGTGGATGTGAAAAAGCGGGCGCCGCCTACACCGCCGAGCTGCCCGCCTCCTGCACGCCGGAGAACCCATGCACGCAGCACCGCGGCAGCCTGCTCACCGGACGGGAGCGAAAGGACACCGGCGAACGCCGCTCCGTGGGGCAGAACATCCTGCGCTCGTTCAGGAAATTCTTTGGGGGGAATTGAGACGACTCTGCGGCGGGGCCGGGCTGCCTCACATTACTGCACCGTCCCGCCGGCGCCGATGGACAGCGCGCAAGCTCACCGATAGCTTGCCGCCGCTGTGGACACCACCGATCCCCGCCTCCTGCGCCTGCACGCTCGCGTTAATGTGCTGACCGTCGCCGCGCC
>JBGSYE010000334.1:0-6217 GCA_041751075.1 Chthoniobacteraceae bacterium | reverse complement strand
CCGGGCCGCGCTGCCGCGGGAGTGCGATCGCTGGCTGGCGCCCCACCCCAGCGCGATAGAATGAATCCGGCGATGCCAGCCAGGATCACTGCGAGCAGCAGGAGGTGCTTCGTTTTCACGCGAGAGCCAGCCTCCTTGCGCGGCTACTTCATGTAGCGGCGGATGAAATTCGCGGCGGCAGTGTCGAGGATGCGAACGCCGCCGGTGAAGGGGTCGATGGAACTCGCCACGACGACACCCGCGACGTAGCGCTTCCCCTCGGCATCGAACCCAAAGACCGGTCCGCCGCTCATTCCGGCCTCGAAGTAGAGCGCGTCACTTTCAAAAAAACTGCCGAGCACCGGCCGATAGCCCGCACGCGACGTGACCGAGAGAAGATCGTCGCCCGTGTGATACTCGCCGCCGTAGCCAAACGCGATCGTCTCGACGCCAGGGCGGAGCAGCGCGGGATTCGCCCACCAGCCCGCGGAAGCGCCGCTCGCCACCGGCCTGCGGAAGACCAGGGCCCCGAGATCGTAGGAAAACGCGCGGAGGCTCTCGCCGGAGTAGCGCCGCGCATTCTCGCGATAGCCTGCGAGCACGTAGATGCGGCTCGCGAATTGTTGGGAGAGGGCGGTCGCTCCGTATTGCCCGCGGCGAAAAACGATGTCCGTCGAGAAACCGTTGCGCGCGTCCCAGAGATTGTGCGCCGCGGTGAGCACGGAACTCGGGCGCACCGCCGTGCCACTGCCGCTGTAGTAATAGCGCCCGCTCTCGAAGAGGAGCTGCCCGATGGCGGCATTCGGAAATGAGCGAGCCGACTCCGCACCCGTCGGCTGGGGAAAGTCCGCCGCCTCGATGGCGGGCACGAGCGCGAGCGCGATGGTGAGGGAGAGCAGGCGGTTCATGCGAGTGCCGGAAAACGGAGGGCAGTGTAGCCGAGTCTGCCTGCTTGGCAAACGACCATTCCCGGCTGAGCGCAATCCGAGCGGCGGCTTTCAGCCGCTCGCGGCTAGGTGCGCTTGGCGAGGAATTTCACCTGCTCGGCATCCTTCTGCAGGGCGTCGAGTTTTTGCAGAGTGGCGGTCTGTTTTTCGATCAGCTCCTTGTTCTTCACCTGCATCTCCTGCAACTGCTGCAGGGGTGACTTCGCGACCGCGGGCGCCTGCGAGTGAAGGTGCGCCGTGAGAGCAAATGTGAAGCCTGCGGCGAGGACGGAAAGGGTGAGCGTTTTCATCGGGTTCATTTGGCTTTGCCGCCGCCGCGCGCGACGAAGATGCGGGCGATGCGGATTTCTTCGGCGATCGCCGCGAGCTTCTCGTCGATCTTCGCCTGGTTTTCGGCGATCGCCGCCTGCTGCGCGGCAAACTCCAGGAGGGTAGCGGCGAGGGCGGCCTCGTCGCCGCCAGCCTGGCCGCTGGAGCGATGCGGGAGAGAGAGACCCAGGGCGAGCACGACGAGCACGCAGGCGAGGGCGGGGAGGGGCTTTGTTTTCATAGCCCGATGCTATAGCCGGAAAAGTGCCCCGGTCTCCCCGAAAATAGTTTCGGCACTTGGCAGGAATGCTGCTTGCCGTCCTCAGCGCACCACCTACCCTATCACAACCATGGCCGGCCTCTCTCAATCACAGCACCTCTCCCAATCTCAAGTCCTGGCTCCGCAGCTCCAGCAGAGCCTGCAAATTTTGCAGGTTCCCATGCTGGAACTCCGCAACCTCATCCAGGAAGAGCTGGAATCGAACCCGACTCTCGAAATGGAGGAGATCGAGCCCACGATCGAAGACAAGAAGGCCGAGCAGGAAGAGTTTCAGGAAGAATTCGATCGCCTCGCGAAGCTCGATGAGGAATGGCGCGATTACATGTCGCAATCGCAGAGTTACAGTGGGCGCTCCGCCGAGGAAGAGGAGCGGCGCCAATTCTTTTTCGATTCGCTGGTGAAGGAGGAGACCCTCCAGCAGCACTTGCTCGAGCAGGTGAACAGCACCGACATGAGCGAGGACGATCGGCGGCTCGCAGAAGTGATCGTCGGGAACATCGACGATCACGGCTTCCTCCAGGCGGGGCCCGAGGAAATCGCGAACAGCTCCGGCATGGATCAGGCCGATCTCCAGCGCGTGCTCGAAGCGGTCCAGACCTTTCATCCCGTCGGCGTCGCCGCGCGCGATCTGCGCGAGTGTCTGCTCATTCAGCTCAAGCGCCTCGGCAAGGAGCAGAGCCTCGAATATCGCATCGTCGATCGCCACCTCGACGATCTCGGCAAGCGCCGCTTCCCCGAAATCGCCCGGCGCTGCGGCACGACAGCCGAGCAAGTCCAGCGCGCAGCAAATTTCATCGCCACGCTCGATCCCAAGCCCGGCCAGATTTTCACCTCCGATCCGAACAACTACGTGCTCCCCGACGTGACCGTCGAGCGGATCTCCGGCGATTGGATGATCTCGCTCAACGGGGAACAAATCCCACACCTCCGCATCAGCAACACGTACAAGGATCTGATGTCGCAGGAGAAGAACGGGGCCGACGTCCGCGATTACATCCGCGACAAGATCCGCAGCGGAAAATTCCTGATCAAATCGATCCACCAGCGCCAGCAGACCATCTCGAACATCGCGCACGAGATCGTGAAGCGGCAGCTCGAGTTCCTCGAGTTTGGCCCGAGCGGCCTCAAGCCGATGACCATGGTGCAGATCGCCGACGCCGTGGGCGTGCACGAGACCACCGTGAGCCGCGCCATTTCCGGGAAATACATGGCGACCCCGCATGGCGTCTTCGACATGAAGTATTTCTTCACCCCCGGCTACCAGACCGCCAACGGCGACTCGATGAGCAACACGAGTGTGAAAGGGGCCATCGCCGAGCTCGTCAAAGGCGAGAACTGCAAGAGTCCGCTGAGCGACAAGGAAATCGTCGAACTGCTCGAGAAGCGTGGCATTCCCATCGCCCGCCGCACCGTCGCGAAGTATCGCAACGAGCTGAACATCCTCCCGAGCAACATGCGGAAGCGCTACTGAGTTTGTTGCGGCGGTCTATGACCGTCGCACTATTTTCGCACCGCCCTTTGCCGATCGATCAGCGACGATCACAGACCGCCGCTCCAAGGTTCACTCCGCTGCCAGCATCTCCGTAGGTGCAGGCGCGTTGTGCGTCATCAGGTAGCGGATCTCGTGTGGCGTGAGCGCGCGATCCGCGATGAAGAGCTCATCGAGCTGTCCTTGGAAACGCTCGGCGCCTTCCCCGAGTCCCTGGCCGATCCACAAAGTGTCCTCGCTCGTCGCGGCGATCTCGGCGAATTCGCCGGCGGATTTCTTACCGCCGTGCTTCCAGGTCACCGTGTCCAGGCGGCCATCGATGTAGTGCTTGATCTGCGCCGTGGCTTCGGACTTCTGCTTCGGCAGATACACGACCGCCACATGATGCCAGCGGCCATCGCGCACCGGCGTCGAGCCCACGAAATTCCCGCGCCCCACGCGCGTGCGGAGCGCACCGAGCGGGCCTTGATTCGGATTGCGATTCCACCCCACCTCCACTGCGCGGGGATCCCTGGTGTGCAGCGGCCAGGCCAGCAGCGGGCCGGATCCGGGAAGCTGCGGCCTGGCTGGCGCCTGCACCCAGAAGGCCGCGGTCCGGGCGCGCCGCTGATCGATGCCGGGAAAGGCGACCCGCCCGCCGAATGTCCCATCGAATTCCAACGCGCCCTGCCAGCGTCCCTCCACGCGTGCTCCGTCGCCGGACAATTGGAGATCGAAGGATCCGCGCGCCGCACCCAGCTTCTCCGCGCGCACGACTCGCCCGTCCGTCTCGTCAAAGCTCCAGCGCACGTAGCTGACCGGACGCGTCAAGCGGTCGAGCGAGATTTTGCGGATGAAGCGATCGAGCTTCTGATCGCGATCCGCGACCTCCGACACTCCGGAGCGCGCGAAGCGCCGCGCCTGCTTTTCGCGCAGCACCAGGGGCTCGCGGCCGCCCGCGTCCCGCGGCGCGACTTCGACGGAGCCCTCGATCACATAGACCTCCGTCCCGCCTTTGGCGTCCGCGACCATCGAGAATTCCGTGCCGAGATCGACGACATCCACCTCGGGATTTGAAATGCGGAAGCCGATCGCCTCCGCCGGCACATTGGCGCGCAAGGTGCCGTGGTGCAGCGTCGCCTCCCATGCGGACGTGAGTTCCAGCGCCGCTGGGCCCTCGACCGTCACCCGCGCCCCAGAATCGAAAGTGATCTCCGCGATGCCAGCCGCGATCTCCACCCGCTGGCCGCGATGCAATTCATCGCCGGTCTTCGCGACTTCACCGAGCCACTGGACATCCTTCGCGCCAGAGAGTCGCGCCACCGTATCCTCGCTCTCCACCTCGACGAGCGCCGTCGCCGGAGCCCGCCTCAGTTCCTTCGCTCCAAACCAAAACGCCAGCACCAGCGCCGCGGCGGCGGCGAGCGTACCGATCGTCCACTGCCATGCCGCCGGACGCACCACTTTCGTCGAGAGATCCGGCGCCTCGGCCTGCATCTCATTCGCGTAATCGCAGAGGCTCGCCGAGAGGGCCATCGCACGGACATAGTATTCCCGCGCAGCCTCCGATGCTCCGAGCCAGGCCTCGAGCCGCGCACGCTCCGGGTCGGTGATCGCCCCGTCGATGAGCGCGCTGCAGAGCGCACTGAGTTCCAGCACTTCACCATCGGTGAGATTCGTATTCATGCCTCGGCGGTCTCGAGTTGATGCGTCACACAGTCGAAGAGCAGCTTCCGGATCCGCGCCAGAGCCTTGTACGCCGCCACCAGCGAGCGACCCGAGCATCGCGCCGCCTCCTCGACCCCGCGGCCCTGTTCGTAGCGCGTGAGCACGAGCTCACGGTCGCGCGGGTGGAGCTTTTGCAGGCAATGCGAGAGCGCCTCGTGGCGCGGCGAGACTTCCTTGTTCAGCGTCGCCGCGGTGTGCGCCACCGCTTCGAGCACCTCTTCATTGAAGACCACCTTCGACCGCGCGTATTTCGTGCGCGCTGCGCGAACCTGCCAGTAAGCGATCTGGCAGGCCCACGCCGCGAAGTCGGTCCCGAGCTTGAACGTGTCGAACTTCTCGCAGATCACGAGGCTCGTCTCCTGGAGGATATCCTCCGCGTCATGCCGTTCCGGCACGAGCGTGTAGATGTAGGAGAAGACGCGGCGCCGATGCTGCGTCATCAGCAGCATCAGTTGCTTCTGGCGATCGAGGGAGTTGTCAGGTTCGGAACTCACGGAGTCGGAGGAAAAGTGTTCATCGATCAGTATTCAGTATTCAAATTGTCCTCGGACGAAAGGGAAGCGACACCGCGGGGACGCCTCCTTTCTGAAGATTGAACACTGAATACTCCGACGCCCGCCTTACTTGTTTTTCTTCTTCTTGCCGCCAGTCTTAATGGCGCCGACTTCCGTCGCGTCGAGCGTGCCGTCGGTGTTCGTGTCGAAGGCTTTCAGCACGCCGTTCTTGTCGGCTTCAAAGGCCTTCTGCACGGCTGCGACTTCGTCGCCGTCGATCGTGCCGTTGCCATTGGCGTCGTAGCCCTTCGCGGCCGCCATGGCTTCACGGTGGCCTTTTTTGCGCTTCTCGCCTTTGGCGGCGAAGGAGGCAGCGGGCAGAGCGAGGACGGCGGAGCAGAGAGCGATGAGGAGGGTGGATTTGCGGATCATGTTTTGTCTGTAGGTGGAGATTGCCTGGGCTCGTTTCCAGTCAGCGCGGTGCAATCAAACTCGCGACCGGCCGGGAATTGCTTCACCCGTATCACAGCGGGATCCGGAACGATTGGGACACCCTGTAGAGCGGGCGTGGTTGTAACCCAAGTTCCGCAGTTTGCGCGACAGACGGGCGCGCTTATCAGAGTAGCCGGCGGGCTCAAGGGGCTGGTTTTCTGCATTAAATTTGCGCGGGCGGCGGCGGGGGACCTCCGGAGATCCGGCTGCCACGCGGCGCTCAGAGCGCGCGACGCAGCGCAGGCGGAGTGGGGCGACCTCTTCGCCGCGCCGCACGGGCAGGAGCCCGTCCATACTTTTGATGGTGTTCGGGGAAGTTGGTGCGAAAAAGATACGCGCGTTGGTCCGACGCCGAGCGCACCGGCGGAGAGCAGCAGCGTCGGGCGATCTTCGCGCAAGCCGTGGCGGCGCCGCACGGCGGCGGCATTTACGGGCTCGGCAAAGATGGGATCGATCGGGATGCCGCTGACGCTCACGCGCGGCGCAGGGAGGCCGATGGCCTCGAGGTGCGCCTTCGTCT